>NZ_JBFRMK010000022.1:0-24594 GCF_041470405.1 Shewanella sp. 10N.286.45.A1 | reverse complement strand
AATGCAATTGGTATTAAATGCAATTGGTATAATACTATCGACTGACTTCCCTAAAATTTTAGGCAAAAAAATACCCACCGATAGGTGGGTACTTCAAATATCCATAAAGGCTAAAACAGCGCCCCGAAACTCAACGCTGCTTTACACTCAATGATTACGCTACTGGCGATACCACAAACAGTAATTCACCTTGTGAAACCTGCTGGCCATTACTATTAAGAATACGCTCTATACGGTACTGCTGATCTTCAGGGTACAGTACAGCGTTCTTACGGTTAAAGCCTGCTAGTGTCACTTGTGAGAACATCTTCATCGCTTCAGTTAGCGCCAAAGTCTGATCCACGGTAACAATATCACCCTCTTTAACGAAATCAGCTTCACCTGGTGCAGGAGAGGTATAGAAAATACCAGCGCCTTGAGCCATCACCTTAAGCTCGTTACTTTCGCCGACACGCAGTGACTCAGTATCAACACCCACAGTTTCTGCCGCCGCTTCCATCTCAGCAATAAGCTCAGGAATATCAAGCTCTGCCATGAAGCGTGGTAGGTAGTTAGTATCGTACACGCCTTCATTGAAGGTGCCATCTTTAAGGATGCGTGTTAACAATGGAATGTTAGACGCGATACCCTTAATTACCACTTCATTTGCTAAGTAGTCGTGCAACTTGTTGATGACATCTTCACGACTTTCACCGCGACAAATAATTTGCGCAATCAAGCTATCGTAGTAAGGCGATACCTCTTTATCTTTGCCTGCGATTGAGATGATTTCAATATCATCACGCTCTGGCATCTTGTACTCAGTGATAAGACCTGGATTTGGTAACAACTGTAAGATACCGTTGCTATCAAGTGCCGCTTTCTCAGCAGTGACACGTACTTCCATCGCGTAGCCTTTGTCTTGTGGCTCAAGGTCTGCAATTGAACGACCTGCTGCAATGTCAAAACCTGCGCTTACGATATCGATGCAAGATGTCGCTTCAGTTACCGGGTGCTCAACCTGTAGACGAGTATTCATCTCCATAAAGTAGACTTCGTTGGCGTCTAGGTTATAGATGAACTCTACGGTACCAGCGCCCATGTAATCGGTCGCATCACCGAGTGCACGGGTATATTCCATCACTTGCTGCTTAAGCTCGTCAGGCAGCATGGTTGAACCCGACTCTTCAACCACTTTTTGGTTGTTACGCTGTACTGAACAGTCACGTAAACCCAGTACCTTAGTATTACCAAATTGGTCACGCAGTAACTGCACTTCAATATGACGTAGTGAGGTGACATATTTCTCTAGGTAAAGATCGCCGTTACCAAATGCTGCTGCGGCTTCTGTTGAGGTCTTTTGGAACAGCTCAATCATATCTTCAGGACGTTCTACAACCTGAATACCTTTACCGCCACCACCTTGTACCGCTTTAAGCAGTACAGGGTAACCAATCTCAGTTGCTACGTTTACCGCTTGCTCTGCATTGGTCAAAATACCATGGCTACCAGGCACTACAGGTACGTTTTGGTCTTGCGAAGTTTTAATCGCATTCGACTTGTTACCCATGGTCGTCATACTGTGGACACTAGGTCCCACAAAGTTAACGCCATTATTCACACAAAGTGCAGCAAATTGTGGGCTTTCAGATAAGAAGCCAATACCTGGATGCAGTGCGTCAACGTTTTCGTATTCAGCAACTTTCAACACTGAATATGCGTTGAGGTAACTTTCATCAGAGGTGTTACCACCGATACAAACCAGCTTGTCGTTTGCTTTAAGCATGTCAGCAGGTACTGATGTCATATCTGGATCAGAAGCCACTAGCACAACATCGATATTATTATCGTGTGCCTTACGAATAAGCTTAACCGCAGTACAACCGCGAGCATGCACCAAGACTTTGTTGATTGGCTTCATCAATGCGCGAGGATCATCTTGAACGATCTCTTTCTCTTCAGCTTCCGCTTCAGGAACCAGCGTCGACAACGCGTTGCTGATGATAGTTTCAATTTTGCCAGTAGGTTTTGGCATCAATGGATCAATGCTGCTTAACTGATCATCCAAAGTGGTGCTGAATGGGTTTTCAACCAAACCATTCATTGCGCCAGGCACTTTAGACAAGTAGTTAGACAAGGTTGACGTTGATGGCAAGTATGCAGGCACAACCATTTGGCCAGCAAACGGCATGTTAGTACCCGATAGGTAGTATGTTTGCACCAAAGGATGCGTCACGAAACTCGCCTGGGCACCACCAGTACAGTCACCGTAACCGAACATTAATACTGGTAATTCGTTATCACGAATGAAGCGAGTAATACGGTCATTAACTACAGCCATTGAGAATAGTGCAGCAGCGCCCTCTTTGGTCTGCATACCACCTGAGCTGATAAAGCAAATAACCGGCAGTTTACGCTTAGCACACTCAATCAATAGCGCACTAAATTTCTCTGCCGCCGCCATATCAAATGCACCCGCTTGGAATGCAGTGTTTGAAACTGCAACACCAACGCGCATTGGCTTACCATCGCTTTCAAAGTCAGCCACACCAGTGATTAAACCACAAGGACGGATACCTTTATCGATAGCATCTTCAATAGAAAGACGGAAGCCTGGGAAGTTCAGCAGGTTAGCTGACATCTTATCGCCATTAATCTCTTCAAAATCAGAGAAGAACTTACCAACGATCGCATCCCAACCCATTTTTCCTGCGCGCTTTTCGTCGCGAAGGACTTTCTGGATCAGTAGATCTTGATAACCCATGGTCAAACGGTTCCAGAAGTCTTTACGACGACCGATACGTACCGGGTTAATCGCGCCAGTGTATTCGCTGCTCTCTTCTTCACTGTCAAAATACTCAGGCAGTAGACGTTCGAAGAAGTAAGTCAAAATAACAAATAGACTGTCGTTTAACTGTGGGAAACCAACACTCTTCCACTGCTCAGTACGAGTCAGCAGTTCTGCGCGGTTTGACTGAGACATAAAGTACTTCAGCCATTTGTAGAATTTGTTCTTATCGTTGGCAACATCTTGAGTCGATAGTGCTCTGTCGATTGAATCATGTAATAGGTTATCAACTGAACTACGAGATAAGCTCTTAGACATCATCGCTTCTTTAGCGATTGAAGCCAAGTTACCCACTACGTTGTCGTACAGCGCGTTGAATACCAAAATGTTATGACACTGCCAGATGAAATCTTCACGTAGCTCATCATGCACAATCACATCGAGTACAGTAAGTTGGTTCAGCTCAGGCCAGTCAGCTTGAGTCACCTCTGAAGGCAATGTTTCAAGGTAGCTAATTAGCCCTTTGAAGTTATTCTCTGCATTGCCTTTCCAGCGGTGGTATAGCGACCAACTGATATTAAAGATAAGCGCTTTACGGGCTTTCTTGTAGTTCTCTTTTGGCTCACCCAAAATCAAACGTGTTAGCATGTTACGCTCGGTTGAAACATCATCACGCTTAGAGGTGAAATTCCCCCAAAGCTTGTTCAACTCTTCGTCGTAAACCAATTTATCAGGGCTTGATAACCAAGACTGGAACACACGATCTTGCTCTTGCTGAATACGAGCTAGCAAATCACCTTCAGGTACACTGACCTTAGATAGACGACCATACTGCTCTTGCGAGATAGAGTGGATGCGACTACGTAGTGTTAGGTAGCGCAAGTAACGGTACGTGCTGCCAAACAGGTTTAAGTGCATGGTTGGGTTATTAGCCACTGCCAGCTCAGCATTGACTTCTAGAGCCGCTAAGTTTTTAGACGGAGCTAAGAAACGCTCTAGACTACGGTCATAATGCTCACGTAAATCAGATGATTCACGTACAAACTGTACTGCGGCTTTTTCAACAGCTTCAACACTGCTGATTATGGCACGGCGCAAGTTATGTTGACGCTCATCTCTGTCTGACGGCGAGAAATCGACAATGCCATCAATGCAGCCAGAGGTGTATAACTCTTCAGGAGAAACACCGACAGATTTAGCACATTCTTGCCAAGACAAGTTGTACTTACGTGCAATACTTTGCAAGCCTTGTGGCTGAATAGTATTGAAAATACCGTCACGCAGAGACAATAGAATATTCGCTGCAGCCAGTGGAATAGCACCACCGGAGTAGCCTGCGCCAATCACAATACCGACAGTCGGCACATCAACATTGGCACTCTCTGCAATCGCTTTAGAGATTGAGTGAGCTTGGTTTTGGCTGTTTGCAATTTCACCTGCATCGGCACCAGGGGTGTCGATAAGGTAGATAATAGGCATAGACAACTCGGCAAAGTGACGAATCGCTTTACAACAAGCCAAGTGATGCTCAGGCATCCACGCACCGTTAGCGGTAGTTCGCTCTTGTGCAACAAAACCAATACGGCGAGTACGAGATCCAAAATTCAGTTCAATCTCTGCACTATAAAAAGGGCCGATGTGGGTTTCGGTAACAAGCTTACCTTTAAGATCCGCAATGATACGTTTTGCACCAGGGCGGTTCTTGTCTTGTGTCGGTTGGATCACCTTAGTGACATAACCATCAACATCCAATCCAGCAAGGTCTTTTAGATTTGCTTGGATTTCGTCATCACCAAGAAGACCTTTGATCTCCTCAGATAGTGTCTGTTTACTGTGCTCAGGAAACAGCGAAAAGTCTTTAGCCAAATGCTCTGCTTTTAAGAAAAGCGGGTCGGCAGTTTGCGCTTGAGTCATGTTAGCGGGCTGATTTTTGCTGGTCATCGAAAGATCCTCTGCTTTTAGCCTCTGAAATTTTTAGCCCGTAAATATAACTTTGTTATCCCGTCAATTGCTATTAAACTGCACTAGACGCTTTGTTCCATTTTTGAGACAGTGAAGATAACATGCCAGATTTAAACGGTATGATGCTGTTTGCAGCGGTTGTTAGAGCCCAGGGTTTCTCTCAAGCCGCCCGCGAAACAGGCATGCCAAAATCAACCATTAGTCGCAAGGTTGCCCAGCTTGAAGAGCAGCTAGGGGTTCGGCTTTTACAGCGAGATACCCGTAATCTGAGCTTAACTCAGGTTGGCGCGCTTTTTTTCCAGCATTGCACCAGTATAAGCGATGAAATAGAAGCTGCCAAAGCGACTATCGAAAACACCCACAATGATGTCTCCGGCTCGTTGCGAGTTGCTATACCGGTCTCTTTTAGCCAAGAGCTTATCGCCAACCTTTGCAGCGGCTTTATGCGACTGTACCCAAATGTAGAACTCGACGTGCAATTTACCGACAATGACGTTGGACTGGTCGGTGAAGGTTACGATATTGCTATTAAGTATGGTCCACTGCAATCAAGCGATTTAGTGGCAAGGTTGTTATTCGAACGCCAACCGATATTAGTGGCAAGCCCTAGTTATTTGAAAACCCATGGCACCCCAGCCAACCCACAAGAGCTGGCAACTCATAGTGGTATATTATTAGGAACATCTCGCTCAGCGCCTATTTGGCCATTAGGTAAAGGCACCAGAAAAACCATGGTTAACTTCAAGCGTAAAGTGAGGGTAAATAGCGCAGTGATGGTTAAACAGCTGGTGATGGATGACTTTGGTATTGCCATGTTATCCAACTCTGTCTGTAAAAATGAGCTAGCAAGTGGCTCCCTCGTACCTATTTTACAAGAGTGGCCTATGGAAGCCTTTAAGGTTTATGGCGTCTATTCGAGTCGCCGTCAACTGGCGACCAACATTAGTGTATTCCTCGACTTTTTCCATAAACGCTTCACCAGCCAGGAGTCGCTGCAGTCTTTGATGGTGTGAAACCGTTACCTCATAATGGCAGGAGCTGTTTCACTATTTCTTGGCGTAAGTGTGCTTGCTTGATATCATCAAGATCAAGGTTCAGCGCAAAATAAACAGTGCGCCCATCCATCTCGACCCAACCTACCCACCAACCAATGTATTTATCGCCATGATGACCAAATCCTGTTTTAGCGGAGATGGTGTAATCTTCGGTGGACTCGGTAAGCATCACCTGTTTAATGATCTGTTGCGAGCGCTGGCTAACCGCTAAAGTTTCATTGTGTAGTTTTTGCAAAAACTGTAGCTGCTCAATGGCGCTAATCCGTATATCACCATCAAGCCAAAAACTATCCAGCTCTGACCCCACCTTCTGGTTGCCGTACTCCAGACTTGCCAACATATTAGCCATCCGTTGTTTACCTATATCTCCAGCAATCTGCTGAAATATTGGTACGACTGAATATTTGAATGCGCTTCTAAAGGTGTGATCTTGGTTCCAAGCTTTAAAAGCACGCTGTTGCTTATCCCACGGATAGGCTTGTTCAGTACCTGCCACTACTTCTAATTCCAAGCCTATTAGTCCGTTAGCAATCTTAAAGGTTGATGCTGGAATGTAGCCTGTATTGGCTCGATTCAGATCATTAGTGGTCAAGGTCTGTTGCTGGGGATCAAAAAGCACTAACACCCCCTCAACTTGATGTTGCTGGAAAACTAAGTCCCAGTCGGTTGTTAATTGCGGAGTCAATCTTAGTTCTGCCAACTGAACGCTATGTTCATCATAATCATTGGCGTCAACAATGAGTGCTACAGCGGCCAAAATGCTGAACAGCATTAGCGATATCAATTTTGTCATTTGTCATCTCGTGTACACCGAACTTTCTATCGTTAATGATAACGCTTAATAACTATTAAAAAGTGGCAATATGAGGAGCAATTGTGGCGAAATAATGGCAATAGTCGATCCCCAAGCTGAATAATTATTCGTCGCTTTCAATGCTTTCATCGCTAAGGCATACTGATGAAAATGAACTAATAGCCTGAGAGAACAGTTTTTAACGTTCACTGCACGTTGTGAAACTAAGAATAATAACCAAGGACGTAGTAATGAAATCATTTAGCATGGCACTTATCGCCACTGCACTTTTTGCTGGCACAACCTCAACCGCTGCTTTCGCAAAACTCGACGTTGAAGAGGCTAGATTACCAACAGCAACAGAGGCTATACCTGAGGTCGTCAATCGATATCAAGCATTCGTCACTAACCTTGCCGACAAATACGCTCAGCACTCTGATGAACTTAAAATCACTCAAATGGTTGCCCACCAAGGTTTGCGCTTATGGCAGCAAGCGGTAAGAGATGTCCAGTCGGGTCATTTGGATGATCGCTCTCTGTACTGGAACCGTCTGGCGATGCGAGAGCTACTAAAGACGCAAAAGCCTGATTTTAATATTGCCGCATGGCAGCGAGATATCCTTATCAAAGCTGTTGAAAAATCATCACGCGGTTTAAGTGACATCGCTTTTAAAGATGATGCCGAGATTAAGATTCTACTGACAGGATTTGACCCTTTTTTCCTCGATCGACATATCGACCAGAGTAATCCATCGGGCTTAGTGGCTCTAGCGCTTGATGGCTACCGCTTTAGCATTGATGGTAAGCAGGCTCAAATTGAAACCGCGATGATCCCGGTACGATTTGCAGATTTTGATGATGGGCTTATTGAATCGATATTAACGCCTATCTATCGTGACAACAGCGTTGATATGATTTTTACCGTCAGTATGGGTCGAGATGAATTTGATATAGAGCGTTTCCCAGGGCGTAATCGCAGCGCCGCAGCGCCTGATAATTTAAATGTACTGACCGGTGCTAACAAACAAGCCCCTATCGCACCTTTGTTTAATGGTGGCACACTTAATGGACCTGAGTTTGTTGAATTTTCTCTACCCGTCGCGGCAATGCAAACCGTGCAAGGCCCTTGGAAAGTGAATGACAACCATACGGTGTCGACACTAGCGCAAGGCGAGTTTCAAGCAAAATCGTTAGGGCAACTGCAAAATGCAATCTCAGTAGAAGGTTCTGGCGGCGGCTATCTCTCCAATGAAATATCTTACCGCGCAATTTTGCTACAAAAGCAATTTAATAGCAGTATTCCTGTTGGCCATATTCACACACCGCGTATTGCAGCCTACGACGTTCAAGTAGAACACGATATTGTTGAACAAGTGAAAGCCATGGTAGAGATGGCGGCAACAACTCTCTAACTAGCGTGATGGTTTAGACTCAGGTAACATTGATGAACTCGTCTTTTGCGGGTTCATCAACCATGAGTTCATAGAGCCAATGTTTAAAGCGCTTAACCCCTTCAAGTCCAAGTTATTAACAACCGCCTCTTTAATTAACCACCCCAAAGCGACGTTTAACGACCCGTTGCAACAGTCGATTGTCGAGCAAATTGAGCGTTGTTATCAAATGGCGGAATCAGCACTGTGCAAGTCATTTCCACGACCAGAAGTTAACTTTAAATTACGCGGAAAAAGTGCCGGTACAGCCCATTTACAACTCAATAAACTACGCTTTAATCCACTGCTATTAAAAGATAATCCGCAAGCATTTCTCGATGATGTGGTGCCACATGAGGTCTGCCATCTATTGGCTTTCCAACTCTATGGCAGAGTAAAACCCCACGGTCTAGAATGGCAACGCTTAATGCGTCAACTTTATCAACGTCAACCACGCACTACCCATAGCTTTAATACTCAATCCGTAGAGGGAAAAACCTTTGAATATTTCTGCAACTGCGGCTCAGTCAATTTAAGCGTTAGGCGTCACAATAAAGTTGTACGTGGCGACAGCCAATACCGTTGCCGCAAGTGCGGCCATAATTTGCAAAATTCAAAGCCTAGTTAACGCTTTCATTCGTTTCATATATTGCTCCAACCCCTCTGCTCCCTTACAATCGCCGCAAACGAGCCTACGATTGGTTAATATGGGGATTAAGATTGAACAGCATTGGATTTAAAACACTTTTATTAGCGCTTAGTATTATATGGTTTACACCCCAGCAGAGCTTTGCCCAAGCGAAGCATCCAACCAGTTTTAGTCAAGCAAAACGATTAGCCAAAGAGATCTACATTCAGTCCTTACCCATCAATAGCTTCTATTGCGGCTGTGACATAAAAATAGAAGGCAAAAAGTGGCGAACAGACCTGACAGATTGCGGCTACCAAGTACGCAAACAACCAAGAAGAGCAGCAAGAATAGAGTGGGAACATATCGTCCCGGCTTGGGAGTTTGGCCACCAGCGCCAATGTTGGCAGCAAGGTGGTCGTAAAAACTGCGGTAAAACAGATAAGTTATTTAAAAAGATGGAGTCAGATCTACATAATCTCGTGCCCGCTATTGGTGAAGTAAATGGCGATCGCAGTAACTACCGCTTTAGCCAATGGAATGCTAAGCCAGTACAATACGGGCAATGCGCAATGAGCGTTGATTTTAAGTCTCGAAAAGTGCAGCCACCTAGCTATACTCGGGGGCAAATCGCACGAATTTATCTTTATATGCAAAGCGCCTATACATTGCAAATATCCAGTAGCCAATTAAAGTTATTTAAAGCATGGGATAAAAGCTATCCAGTTGATACTATTGAGTGCAAGCGAGATCAAGCGATTGCAAAGGTGCAAGGTAACCATAATCGTTATGTGCAGGCTCAATGTCAGCAACTAATCTCAGCATCGAACACCGCAGAATAAGGCAAACCTGTACCATGAGAGTCCCAAGAATTTACCAAGCCTCTTCGTTGGCTATTGATGAAACCGTATCACTACATGAGGAAGCAGCAGGTCATGTAGGCCGCGTACTAAGAATGGCTGCAGGTGAGCAAGTCTGTTTATTTAATGGCGATGGTCATGATTACCTCGCTGAAATTGTCAGCGCCAGTAAGAAAAATGTCGCAGTGAAGGTCTTATCTTGCGAGAGCAATGACAGCGAGTCACCGCTGCACCTGCATTTAGGCCAAGTGATCTCCCGTGGAGACCGAATGGACTTTACCATTCAAAAGTCTGTCGAGCTGGGGGTTAACACTATTACACCGCTTTTCTCTGAACGCTGTGGAGTCAAATTAAGCGGTGAGCGCTTAGAGAAAAAGATCCAGCAGTGGCAGAAGATAGTGGTAAGTGCTTGCGAACAATCAGGCCGCAGCGTAGTACCCGTTATTCGCCCCGCTATGCAACTAAGTGACTGGTGCGCAGAGGAAACAAGCTCACTGAAGCTTAACTTGCACCCTAGAGCCTCTCACGGGGTTAATGGCCTCAATTTACCTAACAATCGTGTGCGTTTGGTTATTGGTCCTGAAGGCGGATTATCTACAACTGAAATCGCCATGACAGAAACCCATAGATTTACCGATGTACTGCTTGGCCCAAGAGTACTACGCACCGAAACCGCAGCGCTGACAACCATTACCGCTCTGCAGCTGAAATTTGGTGATATTGGTTAAGCTTAAACGTTGCACTGAGAATAAATTGCGCCAATGATAAGAATATCAGTTCGATGCTAGAAAACCGGCTTAATAGCCCCCATGTTTAGCCTTGATACGAATATTAAATAAGGAATATGCTCCATGATAAAA
The DNA here is from genome assembly GCF_041470405.1 of Shewanella sp. 10N.286.45.A1. Lineage (NCBI taxonomy): Bacteria > Pseudomonadati > Pseudomonadota > Gammaproteobacteria > Alteromonadales > Shewanellaceae > Shewanella > Shewanella sp. 10N.286.45.A1. The sequence continues at coordinate 14,239 of NZ_JBFRMK010000022.1, read as the reverse complement.
CTCGGTATCGTGATGGATCCCATCAGCGACATTAATATTAAGAAAGATTCAAGCTTTGCCATGTTAATGGCTGCACAATCTCGCGGTTACCAGCTGTTTTACATGGAGATGAATGATTTGGCCATGGTGAATGGCCAAGCAATGGCGACCATGCGAGCATTAACAGTCAAGCAAGATCCACTTGATTGGTACCAACTTGAAGAGGCAATCGACACACCGTTAGCCGATCTTGACGTTATTTTAATGCGCAAAGATCCACCTTTTGACACTGAATTCGTGTACTCAACTTATATGCTTGAGCGAGCCGAAGAGCAAGGCGTGTTAATCGTCAATAAGCCACAAAGCCTGCGTGATGCTAACGAGAAACTGTTTACCGCTTGGTTCTCAGAATTTACTCCAGAGACAGTGGTTACCCGTGATGAGCAACGTATTCGTGCTTTCCACAAAGCAAAAGGCGATATCATTCTTAAACCATTAGATGGTATGGGTGGCAGCTCTATTTTCCGAGTCAAAAAAGACGACCCAAACCTCGGTGTGATTATCGAGACCTTAACCAGTGAAGGCCAGCAATATGCAATGGCACAAGCCTTTATTCCAGATATTACTTCTGGCGATAAACGTATTTTGGTTGTCGATGGCGAACCTGTCCCATATTCGTTAGCGCGTATTCCTCAAAAAGGGGAAACTCGTGGAAACTTAGCTGCCGGTGGACGCGGAGTGGCTCAACCTTTGTCAGAATCTGACTGGCATATCGCCCGCACCATAGGCCCTGAACTCAAAAAACGCGGGCTAATCTTTGTTGGACTCGATGTTATTGGCGACAAGCTGACTGAAATTAACGTTACCAGCCCAACTTGCATAAAAGAGATTGAAGCTGCTTTTGATGTCGATATTAGCGGTATGTTAATGGATGCCATCGAAGCCAGAATCAACAAATAACCTGTCCAAGGACTCGGTATGACTTTTAGAAACACCTTTACTTGGGTCCTTAGTGCCCTTGCTCTACTGCCTTTGTATGCTGCTGCCAATCTCGATATTACAGAGGCACCATCACGACCTAAGAATATGATCATCATGGTCGGCGATGGCATGGGGCCGGCATATACCAGTGCCTATCGTTACTTTCAGAACAACCCCGACACTGAAGAGATTGAACAAACAGTGTTTGATCGCTTGTTAGTGGGGATGGCATCCACTTATCCTGCGAGAGAGAGCGGCTATGTAACAGATTCAGCAGCATCTGCAACAGCACTCGCCACTGGCTTTAAAAGCTACAATGGCGCCATATCTGTTGATACCAATAAACGCCCATTGACCACCATCATGCAGATGGCAAAAGCCCGTGGTATGTCAACAGGTGTGGCTGTAACTTCACAGGTAAACCATGCAACCCCAGCAGCCTTTCTAGTGCATAACGAAAGCCGCCGCAACTATGAAGCGATTGCCACTGACATGTTGCAGTCTGATGCAGATGTGATTTTAGGTGGTGGGCAGAAATACTTCTCTGAAGCTCTATTAAGCCAGTTTAAGGCCAAAGGCTACCAACATATCGATGACTTGGCACAGCTTGAATCCATTACCAAACCCAAAGTCATTGGTCTGTTTGCCGAGGTGCAACTACCATGGGTAATTAACGATACAGACCCGAATACTTTAAGCCGTCTGACCCAAAAATCTTTAGAACTACTATCGCAAAACGACAAAGGTTTCGTGCTATTAGTCGAAGGTAGCTTAATCGATTGGGCTGGACACAATAATGACATCGCCGCCGCCATGGGGGAGATGCACGGTTTTGCCAATGCAATGGAAGTCGTGGAGCAGTATGTGCGTCAACACCCGGATACCTTGCTCATTGCCACGGCAGATCATAATACAGGTGGACTCTCTATTGGTGCCAATGGCGAATATGCTTGGGACACTAAATTATTAAAGGGAATTAGTGCTAGCCCATCTAACATTAGCGTTGCAGCCATTGCCAGTGATGAGTGGCAGCTAGGAGTAAGCAAAAGCCTTGGTTTTGAATTAACAGCCGAAGAATTACAACAGTTGGGTAATGCGCGTATGCAGGGCAATGAAGCGCTTCAAATAGCCCTGAAAAAGCTTATCGATATCCGCAGCAATACCGGCTGGACGACCAGTGGCCACACCGGTGGCGACGTGCAAGTCTTTGCCGTAGGCCCGGCTGCCGACCTGTTTAAAGGCAATCAAGACAACACCCAGATAGCTGAGAAGATGATGAGTCTGCTGCCAAAGAAAGACTAGTCCAACGTTAACAATAAATGCCAGTTAATTTTTGTGGTTAGCTGGCATTTTTACATTGGTGCAATGTGCATATTTAGGTCAATTGGGTATAATTACTGCCACTTAACATCCGACCTTGAAAACTCATGCTAACCAACGCTTCGCAAGTCCTTCTTAGAAATAGTGATTTAGTCAAAGACCAATCTGTATTAGTACTCAACTACGAAGGTGATACACTTCCTAAAGCGCTGTTAGAGAGCGCGTCGAGCGTAAGTGCCCTAGCACTGGATTTTCATCACCACCTTATAATGCAGGCCTATGCAGCCAAAAACCTGCAGCTGTATTTTGGCCATCAACTACCAAACCAAGAGTACTTTGACAGCGTCATCGTCTATTTCCCAAAAGCCAAAGCACTAGCCCCTTATCTATTCAACTTAGCAGCGAAACACCTTAAACCTCAAGGACAACTCATTGTGGTTGGAGAGAACAAAGGCGGGATTAAGTCGCTACCTAAACAGCTGCCAGATTACTTTGACAAGGCATTTAAAGCTGATAATGCTCGCCACTGTATTGTATTTACCAGCGAACTGAATCGACAGGCGCCCGCATTAAAACTGCAAGATTGGTACAGCAAGTACCAGTTGCAAACCCCACAAGGCGAAATCACTATCTGTAATCTAGTTGGTGTGTTTAGCGAGAAAAAACTCGATGAAGGCACCAAATTATTGCTCGACAATCTACCAAAGATGCAAGGAAACGTACTCGACTTTGGCTGTGGCGCGGGAGTGATAGCCGCAGCGTTACTAACGGCACAACCGACACTAAAGCTTGATTGTGTCGATATCAATGCTATGGCATTAGCTTCTTGCGAGCTAACAATGCAAGCCAATGGGCTCAGCGCTAATGTATTTGCCTCTGACGGTATGGCGCAAAGCAATCGACAATACAATGGTATTATCTCCAACCCGCCTTTTCATGACGGTTTAGCCAGTACCACCAATATTGCAACAGATTTTGTTAAAGCCAGCGCAGCCAATTTAGTGCGAGGTGGTTTGTTCCACATCGTCGCTAATCGCCACCTGCCATACTCGGACTGTATCGCTGAAAATTTCGGCAAGGTAAATGTTTGTGCCGAAAATAATCGCTACAAAATATACTCAAATATAAAGAGCTGAAACAGAGCATAAAAGTATGCTATAAAAACCCTACTAGTTGATTATTCTACAACCAATACAGTGTTACATTTTAACTGATATATTGGTCAAAGATTTTATACATTATAATTCCGCAAACGGATATTATGTGCTTATAATCCAAGGTAATACCTCTAATCATAACGAATAAATCGTAGGGATTTTTATGCTGCATCCGGAGCTTATAGAGTTAGGTGTTGACGGCAAAAAAGCCGTATTAACGATCATCCCCAATACTCACGGTCCTTTAACTGAAAAGGATATTGTAGAGCTGTTGGCGTTCCCCGATTTTAGCGCTCTATATCCACTTAAAGAAGTTATTAACAAGGCTGTTATTCAGATAAACCAATTATCGGGTACAGATGACGGCCAGTTTGAACAACGCTTTGAGATCGCTGAATCTCGCGATGCCGCAATCAGCTTTGAGTTCTCCGATGATAAAATGCAAGCATCAATGACATTAACCGCAGCCTACGGCGGTCAAACGATTACCTTAAAAGATATTCTGCAACACTTAAAATCCCAACATATAAAACTTGGTTTAAGTAAACCCAAAATTGAGCTGTCATTAACCCAATTAGCCAACCTATTACCAGGTGATGAATGTTGTAATATCATCGCCAGTGGACGTTTGGCCGTGCATGGCAAAGCCGCGACTATTGAGCGCAAAGTGATGTTAGCGCGAGAAAGACTATTGCAGCCCCAAGAGAACAGTGACGGCAGCGTTGATATGCGCAACCTCGGCTCAGTCATCATGGTCAAACCTGGCAATGCACTTATTATTAAACACTCAGCAACAACTGGAGTTGATGGCTATAACGTATTTGGCGACAAACTGCTTGCTAAGTCAGGAAAAGACATAAAGCTGGTTGCTGGTGAGGGCACTGAATTTTGCGCTAATAACCCTAACCTGCTTATCGCCAGTGTTGCTGGTCAGCCGGTAGAAACTAAAAATGGCATGCAAGTTGATGATGTACTGCAGATAAAAGATGTCAACGTCGGTTATGGTCATGTCGACTTTAAAGGCAGCGTATTAATTACCGGTGACGTTGGCGAAGGCATGGTGGTAAAAAGCAGCGGTGATATTACGGTGATGGGTTTTGTCGACTCTGCAACCTTAATCGCTCAAGGTGATATCACGGTCAGCAAAGGTGTAATTGGTCGACAATTAAAAGACCATGCACTCTCCACTACTCTCAAAGCCCAAGGACAGATCAGCGCTCAATTCGTGCAATATTCTAATCTTGAAGCTAATGGCAATATTCTGGTGACTAAGCAGCTGCTGCATAGTCATGCCAAAACTAAACAACAGTTAATTGTATGCGATGCGAGCGGTCGCCGCGGCGATTTAGTCGGTGGCAAAGTCGAAGCCGATAAAGGGGTCAAGGTCGTTGCCATTGGCGCAACAGCGGGAACAAAAACTGAAATATTCTGCGCCATGCATATTAGCGAACACAAACATAACCTAGTTCAGCTCAAAGAGAGCATCACCTCAATGAGAATCGCAATAAAAAATATTGAAGGACAGCTAGGTAACCTGCCGCCAAAAACGCAATGGCAAGATGATGAAATGATGGTCGAGCAAGTCAAAGGTATGCTTGAAGAGAAACGCAGAATTATTAGCACAATGCGAGATGAAGAAACAGAGTTTGAAACGACTAAGCAAGAAGTTGAAGGCTATTACAAAAACTACCGTATCGATGCATTAAAACATGTTTTCGCTAATATCGAAATTCACATTGGTGGCGCATTCAATCGTACTCAGAGAGAACATGGTCCCTGCTGTATCACCAACTGTAATCAAGAGATCAACTACGATTACAGTATTAAGAAATAACCCCGCAACAGGCAGATTTACAACCATTGCCTAAGGGTGATGGTTAGCGTCATAATAACGTTACTTTAAATCGTTGAGATATGACGTGGAATTATTGAAAATTGACTGCCTAGGTAAGCCGCTTCGCTTAGAAGGCTCATTGGCAGGCTGGCAACAACTGTTTTGGGGTGACACCTTAGTTTCGGTGATTCAAGCAAGTGCAGATAACGAAGGCTTAAAAAGCCACACTTTTGAGCTTAATACCGCAGCTCCAGCCACAATTGATGCACCAGATGAAGCTCCACAAAAAACCATAAAAATCACTTTAGAGACGGATTTACGTTGGCAGCCTTTTGTCATCGATTACCGCTTGTTGCAAGATGAGAACGTCATCGCTAGCGGCAAGCGCAACACTAAAGATATCGAGCAACAAGTTCCTACTGTCGCAATTGCTGAAAAAAAACAATTTAGCATGGTCGGCCTCGCATCTCTGGGCTTTAAGTTATTAAAAAGCGCCAAAGTCATTAAGGTCGTATTAGCGGGTGCCAGTGTTGCCGCCTACTCTTGGTTGTTTTCATTTCAGTTTGCTCTCGCACTTATTGCGTGTTTGGTTTTCCATGAATATGGTCATATTCGTGCGATGAAGTATTTTGGTATGAAGACAAAAGGGATCTACCTCATCCCCTTTATGGGTGGCTTAGCCTTAAGTGATGAGAAGATAAATACCCGCTGGCAAGATGTAGTGATCTCGATAATGGGCCCAACCTTTGGCCTATTCATGTCAATTGCTGCGCTGATTGCCTATTGGGTAACAGGCAATATCTTCTTTGCCGGATTGGCAGCCTTTAATGCCCTGCTCAATCTATTTAATTTGTTACCTATATTGCCCCTTGATGGCGGCCATATCCTTAAAAGCATCAGCTTTTCGATGAACAGCGTTATGGGGTTGGTTGCATGTATTGCAGGCGCAGCAGTTGGCGTCTACATCAGCTATAGCCTAGGCTTGGCACTGTTAGGCTTCCTGCTACTCATTGGTAGCGCAGAAATCGTCTTTGAATGGAAAACACGTCATCAAAGTCACTTACTGCCACTTGATCGCTACGGCCAGATCTTCTCAGCAGTATGGTATTTCCTTACCGTAGGCTGTTTGATTGGAATCATTTGGTATTTTGCCGGCAGCGGCGATGACATGCTAGCGCTGCCGTTAGAGATCCTAAAAAGCTAATAATACTAATCGGTATAAACCTTAAGACAGGGTATTCCAGCCCAATAAAAAAGGCATCCCAATCGATGCCTTTTGCTGCATAGTACAGAAAGTTAATGACCAATATACTTATCTAAAAAAGCCAATACCTTATGATTCACTTCAATGATATTTTCCTCCTTATAAAAACCATGACCTTCCTTATCTTTCACTAGCCACTCATAAGGGTGCTTATGTTCATCGAGCGCATCGCGCAGCGCTAGCGCATGCTCAAAATGAGCGCGGTTATCCTCTTCACCGTGAATAATCAGCACCGGCGCTTTAAGTTTATCGATATTATGTACCGGCGATTGGGCAATCAATTCGGCTTTATTTGTCCCTAAAGTTTTATCTAAATATGCATCACCCCATTTAACATCTTTGGCATCACCTTCTTCATACAACATAGGCAGATCATAAACTCCGACATAACCAATGCTACACTTAAAGGTATCAGGTTCACGTATTGATGCTTGTAGCGCACTGTAGCCACCAAAGCTGACACCATAAATACATAAGCGCTCTTTATCCGCTACCCCAGTTTGCACCGCATATTTAGTCGCTAATAAGATATCGTCTTGAATTTTTGCGCCCCATTGAGTGTAACCCGCTTCCAAAAATGCCTGGCCGTAACCACTCGAGCCCCTGAAATTGACCTGAACCACCGCATAGCCTTTACTTGCTAATAGTTGGGCGCCAGCGTTATACCCCCAATAATCACGGGCATGTGGACCACCATGTGGGATCACTACAGTTGGTAAGTTAGCAGTTTTACCTAATGGTAATGTCATATAGCCGTTGAGCACTAAGCCATCAGGCGTTTTAATTCTAAACGGCTCTGTCGGCGCCAATTTGCTTTTATCTAGCCAATTACGGCTGCTGAGTAGATGTGTCGCTTTATTGGTTTTGGTATCGTACAAATAAAACTCACCGGGGTTACGGTCGCCAGAAACATGCAATACCGCTTTTCCCCTATCGGCCGTCATGCTAGTGACTCTTACTGTATCGCCATTGAACGAGGCAACTAACTTCTGGTGTAGTTTACTCTCCAGCGAATCTTTATTCAGAAAGTAAAAACTGGGGTAATCTTCATCGACACGAATGCCATAAACTTGGTTGAGGTCAACACTTAATGGTGAAGGGTTCGCAAGCTGGCTTTGATATACTAGAGTCGACTTTTTAGTGGTGATGTCATATTCGTATAAGCCCATAGGCCCACCATTGCCGCTTTTTGTAATATAGACAGTGTTGTTATCTTCAGCAAAACCCAGTGCGCGAAACTCCCCCTCAATATCTTCACCAAACTTCTGCCAATCCTCCCCTTTACCTTCAGTGTAATAAATGTGAGTGACGTGGTCCTCATCTGTGCCGATAGAAAAACGTGGTGTACCTGTGTGATCAACTAAAAAACCACCATAAGCAATTGGCGCTCTCTTTACTCGATTTTCTCTACCAGTATAAACATTAAGCTTTACAGCTTGCGGGATAGACCCGCCAGACTTTGATAACGTCCGTTTCTCAATCAAAATACGCTTATCATCTCCGGGCAAATTATCCAGTAAAAAACCGCCTTCAGCACTTAAAGCAAGACCTGGTTTAGAGCGGTAGCCAAAAATCATTTTCTTTTTCTTACCATCAAAGTTAACAGCATAAAGCTCACCGGCACTGCCAGGCCTCTCAAACCGCCCGCTGACCCGTTGTACTTGCACCACCACTCTTTCGTTGTTTACCCAGTAATAGCTTCCTGCTTGATCACGGTTACCTCCACGCAAAGCATAAGTCACTTTCTTGCTATCAGTCTCAAGAAAGGCCAACGTCTTGCGTCCTTCGGTATTAATTAAAACCGCAAGATGCTTACCATCGGGCGAAATTTTGACATCATAAAATTGTGGATGTTTGGAAAACTCTTCCACCGTTATTGCTTGTGCAGCCAGCGACAGTATTGCCAACGCGGTAAACACAAGAATATTTTTGATTAGAGACACATGACACTCCTTTGAATAAATCCTATAGTGCAGTGGCACTATCGACATCAAACCTGATGCTGGAGGAATTTATCATGATAAAGTAGTAACTTGCATAGGATGTTAGACAAGTTGAATAGAAGTAATGTGTGTCACTATTCGCTAGTCAATATTGACTAAAGGGGCTGATGCGCTCTAAGGCAACACCGAACTGCTTTATACCAATTGCATTAAAATAGTAAGTTGCTAGTAGTTGAAAACCCCAAAAGTGGGTAAGTCGTGAATTTTAGGCACAAAAAAACCGACTTAATGTCGGTTTGATTATTTCTCTTAAAGAGAAATGGTACCTGAGGACGGACTTGAACCGTCACTTCTTTCGAAATCGGATTTTGAATCCGACGTGTCTACCAATTCCACCACTCAGGCTTTGTTACTCGACTCAATGAGGTGTCCCTCAAGGAGTGAAGCGAATTATACCTTCGGATATCGTAATGGCAAGTACTTTGATTTGACTTTCTTATCAACTGAGCAAAATTCAGCCTCAATAGCGAAAAATGCGCTAATTCCAACAAGCGAATTTACTTTAGCGAATGTAAGCATTAGCAAAGTGTGATCAACGCCATCTTTATTAACACTTGCGCAGCAAAATACCAATAACCACGCTATAACTTGACCAAGATCAATTACGCCAGGAATGCAGAGGAGTACTTTAACTGTGAACTAAGAAGAAAGAGGATTTCGGACATGGCATTCTGGTTAGATTTGATGTTTGGCAACGCTATCGGCTTGCTATCAATGATAGTAATTTTTAGTACGATAGGTATCGTCTCCTATCTAATGTGGATGTTCTATACCAAGTCTGCGGATCCTGAGAGTTAATCTCCAACGTTCTATTAATGCAGGGGGCTATTTGCCCCCATTTTTTTGTCCGTTTTTCACTATTCAGCCAACAAAGCCTGCCATGCTAACAAGCTTATGCTGCGTGTTTACGCGGTGTAACAAAACTATTGATGAACTGCGGGCGAGCTTTAATCAGGTTTTTCATCTCTTCAGGACTAGGCTCTCCAACCGGAAAGCGCAGCACTTGACGGTTTAGGTACTCACGAGCTCGCATCGATATTTTGAAGTCTGCGGTAGAACCTTGAATAGCATAATGTTTTTCATTACCAAGATGTTCCAATATTCCCGCTTTAGATAAACTCTTCACTGCTTGTTCAGCTTCAGGCAGAGTCAAAATCGTTTCTCCCTGTAGAAAAAACTCTCTCAGCAAAGCGCGCTCGGTAGGATCGAGTAGCTTCACCTTCTCTTCAATGACTTCAACTGAGCGTTTATCACTTAAATAACCGATGGCTTCATCAAGGAAATAGTTAAGGATCTGCGTCAATAAATACGCAGCGCCGATGATCAAGCCGAGGCCGATTAGATTGGCATGTTGCTCCGAAAATTCAGCAAGATTAATTGAGGCGAGAAAATTAACCGGCGAGAATAGTAATGCAGTACATGCCAAAGAAAGCCACAGCATTGCATTAAAGATCAATTTTTTAATTGATTTACCAGTGAAAGAAAGTGCATTGAGGTTAATTTTTTGCATTGCCAAATCCAGTGTCAGAATTCTGTTCCTAACCAGATAAAAGCAAAAACAGTGCCAAAGATCGCGTCAAAAAAATAAAGATCAAAAAGTTAACTTGTTAGTGAGTCGTCCGTCAGAACATCTGCCCTAACGGATAGGATACTCAACCAATAATTACGACTCGTTGAGTTGTGCTTTAGCTGCAAGTTTGCTCAGCACTCGACTAACCGCAACAAAACCGAATGTACCAGTCACCACCGTTACCGCACCAAAACCTGAGGCACAATCCATGCGCATGTTGCCATCAGCCGTTGCCTTGGTATTACACACTGAACCGTCTGCTTGCGGATAAACTAACTGCTCGGTCGAGAACACAGCTTCAATGCCAAATCGACGCGCAACATTTTTAGAAAAATTATACTCACGTCTTAGCAAATTACGCACTTTAGCAAGTAAAGGATCTTGGTAAGTCTTGGCAAGATCGGTGACTTGTACCTGAGTTGGATCGCTCTGCCCACCCGCGCCACCAACAGTAATAATTGGCAGTTTTTGCCTTTTACACCAAGCGATTAATGCCGTTTTTGGTTTGACTGCATCAATACAATCGATCACATAATCTAAGTCGCCCCCCGCTTTCTTACCTTGAAAATACTCCGCCAAGTTATCTACGGTAATAAAGTCTTCAACCTCATTCACCATGCACTCTGGGTTAATCTGCTTTAATCGTTGTGCCATCACTTCGACTTTAGATTCACCAATCGTCTCTTTTAACGCATGAGCCTGACGATTAGTATTAGTCACGCAAATATCATCTAGATCAATCAGCGTAATTTGCCCCACACCACTTCTCGCCAAAGACTCCGCCACCCAAGTACCAACGCCACCGATCCCGACAACAGTGACATGAGACTGAGCAAAACAGTGAAGCGCTTGTTGGCCGTATAAACGACCGATACCAGCAAAGCGATTTAGGTAGGCATCTGACAAAATTTGATTTTTCAAGGCAATACTCAATCTGGAGGTGCAATAGATGAAACTCGATGAGCAATTTTATCCTAATTCCACTAAGAACTCTAAGTTTATCCCATTGCAATAGAGAGCTATGTGAACAGCTTTAACTAAAAAAACAAGCCCCGAGACATGAGTGTGAACAACTATCGAATTTCAATTAACTAACTGTTTAATATAAGTAAAGCATCATGACAAATATCACGTAACTTCTCTAGAACGAGATCAAGATCACGCTTATAAGTTCCCTTTCATTGCAATATTTCTATCGACAAATACAGCTTCACCTTGGTTATTCAGCCGGTTCAATAACCGAGATGGCAGCCCAAACTTAGAATAGCTTCGAGCTATAGGAAGATGAAAATGAAAAAAACTGTTCTGTCCGCCACAATTATCTCAGCACTAACCGCCACCTCTTTTACAGCACTAGCTGATGGCCCAAACTTTTATGGTCGTGCTGACCTAGCAATCACCAACTCAGATATGGGTATTGCCACCCAAAACCAAAAGTCTGGCACTATCATTGAGAACAACTTCTCTTGGTTAGGCGTTAAAGGTACTGAAAAAATTAATGACGAGTTAGAAGTTGTCTACCAAATGGAATTTGGCGTAAGCAACTTCGACAACTCAGGTAACACATTCGGCGCACGTAATACCTTTTTAGGTCTTAAGTCTGCATCGGCAGGTACAATTCTTGTTGGTCGAAACGACACCGTTTTCAAAGCCGCTGAAGGCGGATTTGACCTGTTTGGCAATAGTAACTCAGACATCGACCTATTAGCAGCGGGCCAAACACGTAGCGCTGATGGTTTTACTTACTACTCACCAAAAATTGCAGATCTTGTTACCTTAAACGCAACTTACTTGATGGATGATAACTACGATCAAGTTGATACTGATGGTGAAGAAAAGTATAGCGACAATATGTATGCACTGAGCGCAACAATTGGTGACAAAGCGCTAAAAGCGCAGAACTACTATGTATCAGCCGCTTACAATGACAGTATTGAAAACATTAAAGCTTACCGCGGTGTTGCTCAAGTAAAACTAGGCAATGTTATTCTGGGTGGTTTCTACCAGAACAGTGAACATGTTGACAGCAAATATGCCAACCTGGAAGGTGATACATACTTCGTCAACGCGGCCTACGTGATGGGCAACTTAAAACTGAAAGCGATGTACGGTAGCGATGATTCCGGTTTAGGCAAATATGTCAGCCGTTATGTTGGTAATGTAGACGGTGGTCTAGAAACCGTCAGCAACGTCGATATCCAGCAGTTCAGTATTGGTGCCGATTACCGCTTAAGCAAGAACACGCTTGTTTATGGACACTACACTAAGTATGACGGTGATATGATGCTTAATAATACTAAACAAGACCTTGGCGATGATATTGTTACCATAGGTATGCGTTTCGACTTCTAAGCTTTTAAACTGTTAAAACAAAAGGCAGCCTTGACTGCCTTTTTTATTGTTCTTATAAATGAACAGCCCCACCTACACACAACATAAACGCAACATTTTAGCTACTTCACCCCATTTTAATACGATAACTGCCACACACTCATTTTTAACATTGTAAACTTCGCCACTTCTCGGCTCAGCTTTGGCTTATTTCTGACAATTTATGACAACATAATTTCCATATAAAAGCGCCGAGAATACTCCTTTAGGGATAGTTTATGACATTGAATTCTGTATATATTGCCATTTAGATAACGAAAAACCCTCAAGCACCACAAAAAAACAGCAAATCTGCGGTGGAAAAGTAAAAACTTGATCTAGCCCACAATTTGAAAGCCATAAAACTGTAATATTTGCACCCACAATTGTTATGAGCTCGGATGCTTGTAACAAAAACAAAAGTTTATGTAAGAAACCATAAGAAACGTATAAGAACTTAGGTTCTGGGAGCAAATGAAATGAAAAAGACACTAATCTCTGCATCAGTGGCATCAGTTTTAACCCTAGCTTCTTTCGGCGCGCTTGCTGAAGGTCCAAGCTTTTACGGCCGTTTAGATCTTGCTGTTACTAACTCTGATCAAAGTTCGACTCTTCAAGGTGGTACTAACGGAGTTGAAGTTGGTGAAAGCGGTACATACTTAGAAAACAACTTTTCTCATGTTGGTGTTAAAGGTAGCGAAAGCCTAACTAGCAACATCGACGTTATCTACCAAATGGAGTTCCAAGTAGAGAATACTTCAAGTGAAGGTGACGTATTCAAAGCGCGTAATACTTTCTTAGGCCTTAAATCTCAAGTAGGTACCGTACTTGTTGGTCGTAACGACACAGTATTCAAGCAAGCTGAAGGTGGCATTGATGCATTCGGCAACACTAACGCCGATATTGACCGTCTAGTTGCTGGTCAAACTCGTGCTGCAGATGGTATCTGGTACTACTCGCCAAAAATTGCTGACCTAGTAACGTTGAACGCAACTTACTTAATGACTGACAACAACCAAGGTGCTGGTACAGACTCTGATTCTCAGTACGCATTAAGCGCGACACTTGGTGACAAGAAATTCAAAGCACAGAACTACTACTTTGCTGCAGCTTACAACAAAGGCATCTCAAACATTGATGCTTACCGTGCTGTAGCTCAAGCTAAGTTTGGTGATTTTAAAGTTGGTGGTTTCTTCCAAGACACTGAAAGCCAAAAGTATGACAACCTAGAAGGTAGCACTTACTTTGTAAACGCAGTTTACAACCTAAATGGTGTTAACTTGAAAGTTCAGTACGGTGCAGATGAGTCAGGTCTAAGCAAGTACTTTACTAACTCATTTGGCTTCAAAAACCCGAATGATCCAGATACAGATATTAACGAAACGAATGCAGTGCTAGCTTCAATTAGCGATGTTAACGTACAAAACATTACTGTTGGTGCGGACTACAAGATCTCTAAGTCAACTATGGTATATGGCCACTACGCTATGTACTCAGGCGACTACAAGTTAGCCGGTGCTAAAATTGACCTAGAAGATGACAGCGTATTCACTATTGGTATGCGTTACAACTTCTAATTCAATGAGTCATTAGACTCTTGAATCATAAGTAAAAAAAAGCGACCGGATGGTCGCTTTTTAATGCCAAAAATAAGATCAAGTGAAGACTATTATCCATCAATAGATGCCGATAGCAGAAGCACCAATGCCGACGCTACACCGATAGCAGAATAAAAGATGGCCAGTTATACCAATCAGTATA
>NZ_JBFRMK010000021.1:0-1424 GCF_041470405.1 Shewanella sp. 10N.286.45.A1 | reverse complement strand
AGTCTGATACCAATCGCATTAAGTATTTGACCCGTTCAGAACCCCTCAGTCTTTTCAATTCAAAGCACATTGCTAAAGAAATGTTTATTCTCTTTTGAGCCAATACAAAGCAAAGGTGGAAAGACTGAAGGTCTCACGCAGTTCTGCTGAGGTAAAAAATTGGCAAAACGCTGAACGCTCAAACTTTTAATACAACTGGTATTAATCTTTAAAAACTGTAGTTAATACCTAAGGTCGTTACCCACTGGTTATTGCTGTCGATAAGCGGCGAGTCAGCCATATCGGAACTTAGACGTGAGTAACCCGTTGCTTGGGTAATATCTAGATGCTCACTAATAGGAACAACCATTGCGTAACCTACCTTATAAGCAAATGCTCCATCAGCTTGATATACAGGACGATTAACTGTGGCATCAGATTTAGAGACCCCTGTGTAATAGTTCACGTAGTCTTTACTAAAGTAATGAACGCCTGCATAAGGCACGAAATCAGCAAAGCCAATATTCATCGGATGGTAATAGGTGACGTCTGCTTGGTAACCATCGTAAACACCGGTTACATCATGTTGGAATTTTCCAGAGAGAGTACCTTGCCCTAGGTGAAGATCGGCATTTAAGCCTAAATCCCCACTAATTTTACGATCTTTCATGCCTTTTAAGATATCGGCATCATCTGCGTCAAAAGCTGGGTTTGCAGTCGCAAAAACACTGAAGTTAATGGTACTATCGTTTGAGCCAAAGAAACGGTAATTCACACCCGCAAGATCAGCATTAAAGTCCTCACCATGATAACCACCGTTAATATAGACACCTGTTTTATGGTCCTGCCCTTTATAAAACTCACTGCCTGTTGCGGCACCAGCACCCGCAAAAAACTGCCCTTGATGACTGTATATGTTGCCGTTGCGAATATAGGTATTACCGCCCTCTGCGAATGCGGCATTAGACAATAAGATAGCTGAGATAGCGAAATAGATTTTTTTCATGGAGTTAGTCCTTTTACATCGTTCAAATGACAGTGAGCTCACTATATGTGATGTCGATTTAGGACTCTGTATCCAAATGTATCCTGAGAAACAATCTGCAGATACATCCTTGAGAAGCTGCTCCCCAGTAAGGTAACCAGTCGTTAAAGTGGGACGTTTGCTATGGAAAACCTCCTGACTTCTCAAAACGCTTACAGGAAGTGCTCGGTTACCGATATTGAATTCAGGCTATTCATGACAAACCAACAAAAAGGCCCTTCGATTACTCGAAAGGCTTAATGTAAAGTGGTCGGTCGTTAAAGCTGGATTCGAACCTCTTTTCTCGCTAAAACGAAAAAAGCCTCTTGATTTCTCAAGAGGCTTTTCGAAAGTGGTCGGTCGTTAAAGCTGGATTCAAATACTTTCTTTATAACGAACTAACAAAAAAGCCTCTTGATTT
>NZ_JBFRMK010000020.1:0-47435 GCF_041470405.1 Shewanella sp. 10N.286.45.A1 | reverse complement strand
AAACGGCATAGCCTCCGCCTTCTCAAAATAGCCAATAAACTGCGGCAAAAACAACCGTGAAAGCTCAACAGCCCCTAGTGATTGATTACTTTCTTGGTAACTTAAAAGAGATAAGCCAAGTGAGCAGTAAGAAGGTTGTAGAAATAGCTAAACACGCCGCAAGCCCAGCAACTTGATAGACCCAGCCAGACAATATGGTACCAATAAGCCTTCCCATCGCATTCGCCATATAATAAAAGCCAATATCGAGAGAAACGCCATCATCCCCCGCGTAACTGACAATCAAATAGCTATGCAAAGAAGAGTTGATTGCAAACACAACACCGAAAACCAACAACCCAATAATTAACGCAACTTGGGGAGCAACCCAAGAGGTATAAATAGCCAAAGTTAATAGTGCGGTCACCAGCGCCAGTAGCCCAGCCCAGAGTGTTGCTACTCTACCGTCAGGGATAGATTTTCTAGCCGTTAACGATGGTGCGATAGATTGCACCATCCCATAAGCTATCACCCACAGCGCTAAAAAAGCGCCAACACTGCTGTGATCCCATCCTAACTGGCTCGCAAGAAACACCGGCAGTGCAATGACAAACCACACATCTCTAGCAGCAAATAGAAATAACCGCGCAGCAGAGAGAATATTAACTTTATCACTCTTAGAAAAAATCTCAGTAAACTTGGGTTTAGACTTCGCTTTACCTAAATCAGCTTTTAAACTCACTAGGCTACCAAGCCAAACAAGTAACAAGGCTGCGGCCATAATGGCGATGGCACCAGTAAAACCAGCAACACTGAGCAATACCCCACCGAGGAAGAACCCTGCACCTTTTAGCGCATTTTTCGAGCCCGTTAACATGGCTACCCAACGATAGAGTTTATCTTCGGCGTCTTTGGGTACCAAAGTTTTTATCGCACTTTTGGCACTCATTTTATTGAGATCTTTAGCTATCCCAGACAGAGCCTGTGCAGCCATCACCCAAGGTACCGTCAGCATTGCTGCTGGTAGCAGTAACATAGCAAGTGCCGCTATTTGTAGCCCCAAACCAATATTCATTGTGCGATTAAGCCCAAGCCTTGCCCCGAGCCAACCACCGACTAGATTGGTAATAACACCGAAAATCTCATAGAACAAAAACAACATTGCAATCGCAAGAGGTGTATAACCTAGGTCGTAAAAGTGCAGCACCACCAGCATGCGCAGCGCACCATCGGTGAGTGTAAAGGCCCAGTAGTTAGCAGTAACTAACAAGTACTGCCGAACACTTTCAGGTAAAGCACGATATTTTGCTAACACTTTTATCAACCTAATTTTTTCAAAAGCTACAGTAGTCACTGACCAATAGAAATCAAGCAGCTCAGCAAAGTACAGGCTGCCCCAACTCTTTGGCTGTCAGCCCTAACTTGCTAGATCTTGTTGACCAACCATAATGGCTAACTCTGCGGTGCGATTAGCATAGCCCCACTC
This sequence comes from Shewanella sp. 10N.286.45.A1, assembly GCF_041470405.1. Classification (NCBI taxonomy): domain Bacteria; kingdom Pseudomonadati; phylum Pseudomonadota; class Gammaproteobacteria; order Alteromonadales; family Shewanellaceae; genus Shewanella; species Shewanella sp. 10N.286.45.A1. Next base: position 45,970 of record NZ_JBFRMK010000020.1, on the reverse strand, counting down.
GTTGTCGTACCACACATAGAGTTTAACTTGAGTACCATTAACGACCATGGTTGATGGCGCATCAATAATGCTTGAACGGGGATCGGTTTTGTAATCGACTGAAACCAAAGGTCGCTCTTCAAAGCCAAGAATGTCCTTTAACTCACCCTGCGCCGCTTGTTGCAGCAAAGCATTAACCTCTGCTTCTGTAGTATCACGCTCAACTTCAAATACGCAATCGGTCAACGAGGCATTGGCAAGCGGAATACGTACTGCGTGCCCATTCAATTTTCCTTTTAGCTCAGGGAAAATATGAGTAATCGCCGTCGCACTGCCGGTAGTTGTCGGGATAAGGCTCAAACCACATGCGCGAGCACGTCTAAGATCTTTATGGGGCGCATCTAGAATCGTCTGAGTATTGGTGATGTCATGAATGGTCGTCATCGAGCCATGCTTAATACCGATATTCTCATGAATAACCTTTACCACCGGCGCTAAGCAGTTGGTAGTACAAGATGCTGCGGTCACGATCGGGTGAATATCTTTGTTATACAACTGCTGATTCACACCCATAACGATATTCAACACCCCCTCCTCTTTAACAGGGGCTGTCACCACAACTCTTTTAACACCTTGATCTAAATAAGCCTGCAATAAGGCTTTGGTCTTCATAACCCCAGAAGCCTCAATTACCACGTCACAACCCGACCAATCAGTAGCCCCAATAGTGTTATTACGGCTGGTCGCAATAGTGCGGTCACCAACAATAATATTGTCACCGTCAGCGGTGGCTTCTTCAGACCAGCGACCATGGATAGAGTCGAAAGTCAGTAGATGGGCCAATGTCGCCGCATCGCCTGCGGGATCGTTAATTTGTACAAACTCAACATCGCTATGATGCCAAGCTGAACGTAGTGCTAAACGTCCCATTCTACCGAAGCCATTGATACCAATTTTGATTGTCATAGTGATCTCTTAACCTGTTATTTAACTATCTAAGTAGTTCTAGCGCTCGAGTCTATACTCAAGCCTAGCGTTGAAATCTATTTGCGATAAAGCATGCGCCATATATTCAGTGATAACCGCCTAAATTTCATCTGCAAACACATGTCGACTGCGATTAGCGATTGCCACCAGCGACAGCATCACTGGGACTTCGACAAGTACACCGACTACAGTTGCTAACGCTGCGCCGGAGTGCAATCCAAATAAAGATATCGCGACTGCGACTGCTAGCTCGAAAAAGTTAGAGGTGGCAATCATGCAAGCAGGAGCAGCAATTTTATGGCTTAACTTAAGCTTCTTAGCGGCATAAAAAGCGATAAAGAAGATGCCATAGGTTTGGATTATTAATGGGATTGCAATAAGGAATATGTCTTGCGGCTGCGCAATAATTGTCTCTGCTTGAAAGCCAAATAACAGCACTACTGTTGCCAATAACCCAACCATAGACCACGGCTTTAATTTGGCAACAAATGCATTGAGCTGAGCATCGCTACCCTTTTTCTGCAAGAAGTGTCGAGTAACAGCCCCTGCCACTAATGGCAAAACCACATATAAAGCAACAGATGACAGCAGTGTTGCCCATGGCACTTGAATATCACTTACGCCCAATAGCAATGCAGTTATTGGGGCAAAGGCCACAACCATAATGAGATCGTTGACTGACACTTGTACTAATGTGTAATTCGGATCGCCCTTTGTCAGCTGACTCCAAACAAAGACCATTGCAGTACACGGCGCCACCCCAAGTAATATCATTCCGGCAATATATTCACTGGCTGTTTGCGGATCGACAAACTCGACAAAAAACACTTTGAAAAAGAGCCAACCTAACGCCGCCATGGTGAAGGGTTTAATTAACCAGTTAATCACCAAGGTCAGTATTAATCCTTTCGGGCTCTTACCGACATCCTTCACTGCAGAGAAATCGATCTGCACCATCATCGGGTAGATCATGACCCAGATCAGCACCGCAATAACCAAATTAACATGGGCGTACTCAAGCCCTGCAACAATGGCAAAAGAGTCTGGAGATAAGTTTCCTAAAACCACACCAGCCACAATTGCGAGTCCAACCCAAACACTTAAATACCGCTCAAAAATACCCATTACATCTGACCTAATTTAAAATAGTGAAACTGCATAAAAAAAGCTGCCTGCTAGCAGCACTTTTTAGTGCGCTCAGGACGATCGCCCATTTGTTTAAGCTGACTTAAGTTTTCTTTGATAGTCTCATTTTGCTGTTTTGCTAACGTCGTTAAAATCTCACTTGCCCATGTTGGTAGCTCTGGATTAACTCGATAAAAAACCCATTGGCCCTGGCGTCTATCAACCAATAACCCAAGCTTGCGCAGTTGTGCTAAATGGCGAGATATTTTAGGTTGGATCTCATCAAGCGCCGTCATCAATTCACAAACACAAAGCTCTGTTTCTGCTTGTATAAGCAACAAACTGCGTAGTCGAGTGTCGTCGGCCATCGCCTTAAAAAACGTTAAAGGTGTCATTATCATTACTCGAAAAGTATAAGTACCCAAGACAGGATATACGGAAAATAATATATATGCTTTTCCGTATATTCAAGTTTAGATTTGAAAAAATGATGAATTCGTTGTGAAAATTTAGCTTTAGATCAGTTTGCTGCTAAGTTATCTATATGATTTATAAAAATTGTATTCATGTCATCGCAATGAAAATAGCAAGAATGCTTTTAGCTGTAGCACTCATTAGTGTAGTCAGCGGCTGCGCCAACTTTAGAGATCTAGCTGAAGAGGTCGACTTACTTGAGCAGGTTTACGTCGAGTATCAGGTTAATATCAACTCGGAGCATCAAGTTGAATCTTTTGTACTAGTGCTACTACAACAAGTCGATGCAGAAACTATCGATGGTTACGAGGTGGTGATTGGTAACAGAAAAATCACTGTTACAGCTGATACATTGAGCAAATATCTATTTACTTTCAACGATGTAAATCATGACTTGCGCTTTCAAGTGGGCGAAGATTTTTCAATTACCAAATTGGCGGCAAATAGTGATAACACAGAACTGACAATAACACTCAGTGAGACTGGAGACATTCCGCCAACAGCACTGATTGATAGGCCACTGAATAACTTAGTCAACGTCAAAATTAGCCCAGCAAAAATAGGTGAAAAAGCAGTTCTAAATGAAGAGAAATTTGACCGAGACACCGCTAAGCTAGGGATGTGGAAACCTGTTACTCATCTGCTTGAGGGTAACAGCGGGGTGTTCTTTCTTGATGAGTTTGATAGCAACAAAACCCCTATTCTTTTTATTCATGGTATGAATGGTACTGCCAGAGACTTTGCACCACTACTTGCCAAAATAGATAGGCAGCAGTATCAAGTTTGGGTAATGAACTACCCTAGCGGCTTACCGCTTGAGTTGATAGCCAATGGTCTTAACAGCCTGATTAAAATCATCGACTATCGCTATAACGTAAAAACACTGCACATAGTGGCTCATAGTATGAGTGGCTTAGTGGCTCAAGCTTACCTCGATCTTTGCCGAAACCAATTAGGCTGTAATGATATTGCCAGCTTCACTTCAATATCGAGTCCTTTTGGCGGAGTCAGCTCAGCTCAAAGCGGCATTGATTATGCCCCAGTTGTTATGCCTGCATGGCGTGACTTAGCGCCGAGTAGTGATTTTATTGCCAAGCTATTCTCCACTAGCAAGCTTCACTCTACAACACCGCCACATCTACTTATTTTTGGCTATAAGATGAGTGGAATTCTAAACCAAGAGAGCAGCGACGGTGTTATTAGTCTAGAAAGCCAACTGAGCGATAAAGCCCAAAAGCGGTCTGTCAAAATTTATGGATTAAATGAAGATCATGTCAGCATTCTGAGTAATGATCAGTTAATCGAAATACTCGAAAGCTTTTGGCTTGAGAACGAGATTACCCACGCCGAAAGGTAACGACAAAAAAGGCTTCCAAAGGAAGCCTTTTTTCAAGTATAACGGGGATAACTACCAACTAATTACCTAGCTGCCGGCAATCTTCATTTTATCCATCAAAATTCCGCCTGTGCGAATTGATGAGCGAAGATCTCTATCTTTTGCCACTGCAACAATATTGCTATACATATCTTTTAGATTGCCAGCAATGGTGATCTCTTCTACTGGGTATAAGATAACGCCATTCTCGACATAAAAGCCTGCAGCGCCTCGTGAGTAATCACCAGTAACCGTATTAACCCCCTGTCCCATCACTTCAGTGACAATCAGCCCTGTGCCCATCTCTTGAACAAGTTGGTCAAATGTTTGCCCTGTAGATGAAAGTGTCCAGTTATAAATCCCACCCGCGTGACCCGTGTTGGTTAGCCCTAGCTTTCTAGCAGAGTAACTTGTTAGCAGATACGTAGCTAAACGACCATTGTCGATGATTTTACGCTCTTGAGTGCCAACGCCTTCACTGTCGTAGGCAGCACTGGCTAATGCACCTTTTAACAGTGGTTGCTCTTCGATGCTAAACCAATCAGGAAAGACTTGGGTATCAACCGCATCTAACAGAAAGCTAGATTTACGATAAATACTGCCACCACTAATGGCGCCAACTAAGTGCCCCATCAAGCCTGTTGCTATCTCAGGCGAAAACAGTACTGGTAACTCAGTAGTAGCAAGTTTGCGACCACCTAATCTGCTGGCTGTCTTGCTAGCCGCTTTGTTACCGACCAAGTCAGGCGCCAACATATCACTGTATTTTCTAGCAACTGTATAATCATAATCACGCTGCATGCCGTTACCGTTTTCGCCGATTGCAACACAACTTAGGCTATATCGAGAGCTACAATAGCCATGTAAAAAACCATGACTGTTACCGTAGACTTTAACACTTGAATGAGCGTTAGCGCTGGCTCCATCTGATATCTGCACGCGATCATCAGCATCAAGCGCAGCTTCTTCAGCCAATATCGCAATACGCGTTAGCTCTTCAGGCGAAATCGTCTCTGGATGATAAAGGTCAAGATCAGGAAACTCTTTCGCCATCAGTGACTTTTCAGCAAGGCCATTAAATGGGTCTGCAGAGGTAAACCGAGCAATATCATCAGCCGCTTTTACCGCTTGCTTAATTGCAGCGGGACTGAGATCTGAGGTTGAAGAGCTGCCCTTACAACCATCTCTAAATAACGTGATCCCCAAAGCACCATCTTTATTAAACTCTACCGTTTCAACCTCTTTCATACGAGTTGAAACGGAAAGGCCTTGTTGCTTGCTAATTGCAACTTCTGCACCTGAAGTGCCTAAGGTCTTGGCATATTCCAGCGCTATTGAAACAGCGTCTTTAAGGGGAACTAATTCGATATCAATGCTAGGTGAGGACACAAATCTACTCTTCAATAATCGGTAATGACATAAGCATAACAAACCCAAAAACCAATCACATTAAATAACTTTAGCTTTTAGATCGCTCTAATTAGGTTAGGCCAAAAATTGACAGGTCAACTGGCTTTATAAATGTTATTATTATCTTAGTATTTGTAAGAGATTTAAGATATGAAGATTGTCGGTGACTCAGAACACTTCCACCAGCCCTATGACAAAAATGATGATTACGAAAGCAGAGCAGATGCTAAGCGTGAAATCGTCATCTATCAAGAACTAGGTAAAAAGTTGATTTTACTTAGTAAAAGTCAGATTGAGAGACTCAATCTAGATGAAATAGTTTATGACAACGTATTAAAAGCGAAGACGATTAAGATCAATACTGAAGCCTATCGTCGTCACCTGCAATATATTGGTAAATTGATGCGCTACGTTGACATTGAAGAGCTACAGCTCGCAATGAAAAATGTATTGAATCAAAACAGCAATGAAAGTGCTAAAACTAATGTTGCAGACAAGACACGTGATCTACTGCTAAATGAAGGCGATCCAGCTATTCAAGCATTAATTGAAAAGCATCCACAGCTTGATAGACAGAAGTTGCGTCAGTTTGTGCGTCAGACTAAGAAAGAGCTGACTAAAAATGCCGATATTACGCTGTCGAAAACAGCAAAAGAGTTAAGTAAATATTTACGTAACGAAATCACAGAATAGTCGTCAGCTCTAGACATTAGTCCTCTGAATAAGTAGCTTGTTTAGAGGGCTATTTTTTGGTCTAAGATAATGTAAGTTTTATCTTTATGCTCAACTAACCCCCTTCAAACATTACTGTATATAGTTGCACAAGGAATTTGCGAATGCGCCTCACTAAAAAGCTGGCTGCCCTCCCAGTTACTCTTTTATGTTTATCAGCCTTAAGTGGTTGTAATGGCGCCTCAGGCGATAATGAAGATACCGATAATGGCGGTGTTTATAGCCTGTCAATAAGCTATAAAACTGTGGTTGATGGACAGTGTGCAGAGGCTACTGATGCACTTAGTTTCAGTGCAGATAGCTCATTCTGCGCAGTCGCTCACCTTAAACAAGGTGGCAGCAACCGCAATGGCAAACTTATCGCTTTCTCAACCAGTTTTGGCGAACTTTCAGCGGCAACGAAACTGACCAACAGCAGCGGTCTAGCCGAAGTCATTGTCAGTAATTCAACCGCAACTGAAGGTGCTGGCACCCTAACAGCAAACTTTTCTGAAAATGATAATGCAGCCAGCGGCACTCGTAATTTTGAGTTTACCTCAGCGACATCACCATCAGAGCCAACATTTACCCTCAACAGCGCAATCATTAATGGCACCACCATTGTGACTCAGTTCAAAGCTGAAGAGACGGTACAACTGCAAGCCCAGTTTTTAGATGAACAAGGTCAGGGCGTAGCCGGTAAAATGGCAACTTTTGTAGCGGGTAGCGTTAACCTAACTCCAAGTTCTGCACTCACTAAAGAAAACGGTATCGCTCAAGTAAGTTATACCCCAACAGAAAGTGAACTCGGTGCGGCCAACATGACGGTAACGCTAGAGAGTGACGGTAAAACATACCAAAGCTCAGGTCTTTATGAAGTATTAGCAAAAGACGCAGTCAGTGAAGATGGCATCATTGTTATCGGTAGTTTCTCTGCTGATGGTGCGACATTTACAGAAAACCAATTAGCCACCACATTACCACTCGTTGATGGCAAGTACATGGTTAGCGCCGGCGGCACCTTCGGTGTTACAGCAGATTTAGCAACAAAAAACGATGATGGCAGCTACACTCGCCTACAGACTCCAACCAGTGTTAGTTTCAGCTCAAGCTGTGTATTAAGTAATAGTGCCAGTATCGACTCACCGGTGACATCTCTTTCAGGCACTGCAAGCTCTACTTTCCAAAACAGCAGTTGTAGCGGTAATAGCGAACGCGATGACCAAATTACTGCAACAGTGGTTGCAGGCAACCAGAGCATTAGTGCCAACCTTGATTTCTCACTGGCCAGCCAAACCTTAGCAAACTTAAGCTTTGTGTCAGCAGAGCCGACTTCAATCCGCATTAAAGGAACCGGCGGCACAGGTTCAAGCGAATCGTCACTGATCACCTTCAAGGTGTCAGACGCTAATGGTCAGGCTATTGCTCAGCAACAGGTCGACTTCTCTCTCGATACAAGTGTCGGTGGAATTAGCTTCTCCAATGGCAATACAACGATTAGCAATACCAGTAACTCTAGTGGATTGGTCAGCGCCAGCGTACTCTCCGGCACTATTCCAACCCCTGTACGCGTGCTTGCAACAGCCATAGGCGCTGATGATCAAAGCGTCACGACACAGTCAGAGCAATTGAGTATTAATACTGGTTTACCGCAACAACTTGGATTTAGCGCATCGGCATCAATATCCAATCCAGAAGCTGGGGATTTCAATGGCGAGAAAGTATCTATTACCACCTACGCCTCAGACAGCTTTGGTAACCCAGCTCCTGATGACACCACGATTAACTTTACCGCTGAAGGCGGGCAAATTGTTTCTAGCTGCTTAACTGTAAATGGCGCCTGTAGTGTTGAATGGACCTCTGCCAGCCCTAGAGTACCAGATCACCGTATTACCATTTTAGCCTACGCTCTTGGTCACGAAACCTTTTTTGATACCAATGGTAATAACATATTTGATGATGCTGACGGTGGCTCAGTAGCTTTAGCCTGTTTGGATAGATATGGCAATGCAGTGGCTTGTTCAGGCAATGGTATGGACATTGAAACCTACCATGCTGGTGAGTTTAGTGACCTTGGCGATGCGTTCAGAGATGATGACGAATCTTATTCTTATACCTCTGGTGAACCGTACTTTAATACTGCAGCCAACGATAGTTACACGGCAGCCGATGGCAAATTCAACGGCCCTCAGTGTGACAGCGCCAGCTTATGTGGTGAAGGGTTAGCTAACAAGACATATATCCGCAAAGCGTTAATTTTAACGATGTCTGGCTCAGATGCCCATTTTGAAATTAGCCAAGATGGCAATGTGATTTATAGTGATGGTGACTCAACTATCGCAGCGACTGCGATTCCAGCAGGTGGTTCATCGTCATTTAGCATCCGCTTTTTCGACAGTGCCAACCAGATAATGCCTGCTAACACCACGCTCAATACCACAGCAAGTCAAGGTGAGTTGACCGCTGATGCCTACGTGGTACCTAACCGTAATAGTATTGGTGGCACAACAACAGGCTTCACCTTGACCAACGATATAGATCCCACAAGCAGTGGCGAACCCGCTAAAAATAGTGCAGTTTCAATTGAGGTGCTTACCCCTAAAGCCGTCAAGTCGACAATTGGCTTTGGCGTTGAGCTAACAGGAACTTAAGCCTAAACTGTTTTGAGTAAAGCTTAAAAAAGCCCGCTGCAATCTTATTGCAGCGGGCTTTTTAATAGCATACGAGCTCTACTTTTATAACGTTAAACAGCTCTGACTATCGCTTGGCTGTTTTAATCATCGATTACTGCGGTTAAACGCCTCTTTGTGCCCCAATAGGCGAAGCTAAAATATATCGCTACCATCGCCCATAGATGCAGCCATTGCGGCATGATACTTTGCCAAGAGGCGCCCATTTGATTGAGCTCTAGCATCGCCATAATGCCCGGAACAGCGGGGAATATTTGAGACATCGCCACCACAGATTCAGGAATTAGTGCCGTTGGCCATACAAAGCCCGACACAAACAGAATTGGCATAGAGATCAGTAGTAATACTTGAGTTGGCAGATCACGTCGGATGAATAAGCTGCTAAATGCAATTCCTGCCGCTGTGGTTGCCAATAAAAATGGTAGTAATAGTAAAGCGACTTGGCCAAAGCTTGCCTGCAAACTTACATCGTACCAATAGTAACAATAGCCAACATAAAAGCTGGTAAGCAGCGTATAGATAAACATAAAAGCTGCCATCCGGCCACAGATTAACTTAAACGGGCTAATCTGTTGCCAATAGCCCGTCTCTCGCCACTGGCTAGCGCCTAGAATACTGGTTCCAATCAACAGAGTCTGATGCAAAATCAACAAGAACAGCCCAGGAACAATATAAGGGGTATAACCTAAACTAGGATTAAAAGCTGGAATACTGTTGAGCTTAACTACATCAAGGCTTTTATCTGCCGCTTGTGCGCCGCTACCTTGGGCCAGTAAACCTAAACGTTGAACATTTTTACCAGCATCAAGACCCGCTGCAATGAGTCCTTCAGCTACAGCAGAGTAAATTAAAAAGTAACTCGCATCGCCGCCGTAACTCAATGTTACGCCGCGCCCGAGTAACAGGTCACGTCTAAAATCTGCAGGAATAACCAACAGACCGTGTGCCCTGCCAGTTTCTATCCAGCTTTTTGCCTCATCAATGGAGCCTACTTTAGCGACGACTTTAATCTTAGGACTGGCATCAGCATGGCGGATAAGCTGTCGACTTAATGACGAGTTATCGTGATCAACCACTACCAGTTGTTGGTCGGTAGGCACTTGATTGAGATAAGGTAACGGATAGAGAATAGCGTAAAAAAGCACGCCACCAAATACAGTTAGCACAATGGTTTTGTCAGCCAATATTGCTTTCAACTCGGCAAGAATAAGCTGTAAAAAACTCATACTAGCGCTCCTCTTGGGTCATTGCTGGCGCAATATCATCAGTTGGCTCAAACCCTTTCTTTGCTAATAAGCTAATAGGTATAAGCAGCAATAAGTAGCCCCAATAACTGGTAAACTGTGGCAATGTGGCTAACCAACCTTGGCCATAGCTGACAATGGCTACATGAGTCTCAATGTAGTGACTGGTAGGCATAATCACTCGCCACCACTGGGCTAATTCCGGCATCTCATGGGTTGGGAACGTTACCCCCATAAACGCAAATGCAGGCGCAAACATCGCGGTACAAAAGCTTATGACTCGAGCGCTGTCTTTTAGTGCAAAGAAGATCAACAGTACCATCAGCCAAACGGCAAGCAACATGATTAACTGCGCCACTAACAACAGTGCAATGCTGCCCGCAATTGGTAAACCTAAATACAGATAGATGAGCGCCAGAATAAAGCCACCGTGCAATAAAACGAGTGGAGTATAAAACAGCATCTTAGCCGCTAGTCCTTTCCAAAGCCCCAATGTCATCCATTCTGAAGTGGTATTCCAGCGTAGTTCTCGATTCAAACTATTGGCAAACACCATCATTGCGACCAGTTGTAATAGCGCTATGAGCACCGGCGGCACCAAAAAACCGACATAGTTATTGTTGCGATTGAACAACGCCGTTGTTTGGCTACTTACTGGACTTAAATTCACCGCAACTTTGGCTTTAGGTACACCAGCAGCCAACTGCTTGATCGCCGCTAACGGCTTTAATCCATCAGCCATACTGGCTTGCAGTTGACTTGAGAGCAACTTACCCACCAGCAAAAACTGACTGTTATATCGAATATCTATAGTAGGACTTTTGCCAGTCAGTAGATCACGCTTAAGACCATGAGGCAGTACTAGCAAGGCATAAACATCTGCTTGCTGCATCGCTTCAACAGCACTTGCAAGGTCACTATAGCTGATAGGTTGCGTGACAGGGTTCGCTTGTAATTGTCTTGCTAAGGCACGGGAAACTTGGCTTTGGTCTAAATCGACCACTGCCACCGGCAGCTGTCTCGGAAGCCCGGCACTAAAAAGTAGCCACAAACCGATAATACTGAGTAGCGGGATATAGCTGATAAGTGCCAACTGCCAAGGATCATCCATTAAGGCAGCAAGCTCTCTTTTTAGCATTGTTATCAAAGCAACAGCCTCGGGCTACAAAGGGTTATAGAGTAAATAAAACTGACATACCAACCCTTAGGTCAGCAATCACTTCATTAGGGCGTAGCTCAACTTGGAAAGTGCGCATATCAAAGTCATGGCCACTTTCAGTTGCGCGCCAAGTGGCAAAGTCACCCATCACTGCAATATGGCTAACGGTAAACTCTACATCACGTCCTAAAGCAGGGATAGTTAATGACAATGTTTGTCCCTGTTTAACCAACTTCAGCTGGTCTTCTCTAATTTGAAACACCGCCCAAGCATCGCTCATGTCAATTATGCTAACAACAGGAAATCCGCTTGGTGCTAGCTCACCAGCTTGCAATAAAACTTCACTCACTTCAGCATTTTTAGGAGAACGCATCTGGCTATCAGCAAGTATGGCGTTAACTTCATTTACCGCACCTTCAGCCATAAGCGCATTACCCGCTGCAGCAGCTTTAGTCTCGTCGCGGGCACCTTCATCTGTCATCTGGTACATGGCCAATGCGGCTTGTTCGGTATACTTGGCGGCTTGCCATTGAGTAAAGGCTTCATCTCGCTTCTGTCTTGCCATTACACCTTCGTTAAACAGCGCTTCAACACGATCAAAGGTGGTACTGGCCAACTTTGACGCAGCTTGAGCCTTCAACCACTGCTCTTTTGACGCCATCACCTCCTGTTTGCGAGCGCCATTGTCAGCTTCTAGCTGCATTGCTTTGGCAGCATCACGGCCACCTTCAGCTTGCATCAGTTTGGCCTGCAGCTCTGGGCTGTAGATCGCGTATAACAAGTCGCCTTGATTGACAATATCACCTCGGCGAACTAACACTTGCTCCACTCGGCCAGGGACTTTAGATGAGATATTATATTCGCGAGCTTCTATCTGCCCCTGTAACACTTGCGATTTCGGCGTATAAGCTAATACTAAGCCGTAAGCGAGTATTCCAATGAGCACAACCATTGCGATTGCAGCTAAGATGCGATTAGTGCGCATTATATTCCCCTTGCTGAAGGCTTCTTCCAATAAATTCATCTAGCTGACCGCTAATCGCCATCAGTCTTGCATAAGCTTGTACATAGCGATATTGCGCGCCAAGTTGTTGGGTTTCTACCGCGGTGAGCTTAAGCTCTGCATCCACTTTTTCAATAGAAGTGGATAACCCTTGCCTGAAGGCAATATCACGCAAACGTTTATTTTCTTCCGCCAAACTCAGCGAGGTATTAAGCGAAACAACTTCTTCTTGCGCTTGCAGTAATTGGCGGTAGCTTTGTTCCAGTAATAGATTTAGATCTTGTTGGGTTTGCGCTTTAGTATACCTAGCCTGCAATAGTGCACTCTTAGCCGCTTCCACTTTACCGCTGCGGCCATCTCGGCTAATAAGAGGGATATTCACCCCTACACCAACCATCCAATCTGGCTCCACTTTGGAGAACAAACTATCGTCTTCATAAAGCGTGTAATTCCCGTAAAGGAAAACAGTAGGATAATAGCTGCCCTTCTCAACACTGATGAGTCCTTGAGCTTGATCCTCTTTTGCAGCTAACAGCTTCAAAGCAGGGTGTTGATTCATGGTCAGTTGTGACAACTGGGGCAGAGACGGCGCACTCTTTATCATAAACATCGGCGAAGTTGCATCCACTTGACGTTCATGCAACATCCGAGACAGCGCGATCATTGCCATTTCAGCTTGGCGCTTAGCGCTGCCGTAACTCACTCTGGCGTTTTCTAGTGCAACCTGCGCATTGAGCCGCTCTACCTTGGCAATCTGCCCTTGCTGCTCAAGTTTTTGAGCGTGGGATGCATGCAATGTGAGCGAATCAACCAGCTGCTTTTGTGTCTTAGCTAGTGTTTCAGTTACCGCTACAGCGTAATAGCGATCGACGAGGCTGACGAATAGATCGCGAGTGGTAAGCTTTAGCTGTTCCTCTTTCTCGGCAACGTGGGCTTCATGAATCGCTTGTGCAGCGGTTATTTTTCCGCCGGTATAGATTGGCCACATCGCCTGTAAGCTTGAGCGAAAGATATCTTGTTCGGTAAAAGGAGTGATAAACAAGGAGCCAGGGATCCCAGCAAGGGCACCACCTAAAGCTGGCGGTAAAGTAGCGGGATCGAGCGAAGCAAGAGGATTAAGGTCGCGTAGATCCAATTCAATCGGCTTTTCTAAACGTGTATAGCTGCCCTTAATACTGACTGAGGGCAGATTCATATCTTCACCAGCAACACGCTCAGCCTCGGCGCGGTTGACCTCTTGCGTACCAGCTTGTAACTTATCACTCACTTGTAGCAACTGCTGCCAAGCTTGATCAAAAGCTATAGGTTTAGCTTGTATCGCCAGTGGAAAAACTAACAAAATAGCACAGAGCGAACGTTTCATTTACACCTCTAGAGTTTTTACTCTAATTATTGAGTGAATTGTATCATTGCTAATCGTTGCTCGCTAGGATCTAGCTATAAAGCTTATAGTTAAATCCTAGTTTACTTTGAATATTTTGTTTGTACTGATGCTTATTAAGCTGTCCCACCAACGGTCAATTTATCTAGTTTAAGTGTAGGTTGACCAACACCCACGGGGACACTTTGGCCATCTTTACCACAAACTCCAACACCTTTATCCAGTGCTAGGTCATTGCCGACCATCGAGATCTGACTCATTGACTCTGGGCCGTTACCAATTAAGGTTGCGCCTTTAATTGGCTGGGTAACTTCACCATTTTCAATAAGGTAGGCTTCAGAAGCTGAAAAGACAAACTTTCCTGAAGTGATATCGACTTGACCACCACCAAAGTTAGGTGCGTAAACCCCCTTCTTAACAGACTTGATGATCTCTGCCGGATCGGAATCCCCAGCCTCCATGTAGGTGTTAGTCATACGTGGCATAGGCAAATGAGCATAAGATTCACGGCGACCATTACCAGTCGAACGTTCACCCATCAGACCCGCATTGAGCTTGTCTTGCATGTAACCTTTTAAGATCCCATCTTCAATTAGTACCGTCTTTTGTGTTGGTGTGCCTTCGTCATCAATACTTAATGAGCCACGGCGATCGGCAATAGTGCCATCGTCAACCACAGTAACCAATTTAGAGGCCACTTGCTGGCCAACCTTGCCGCTAAAGGCGCTGCTGCCTTTACGGTTGAAGTCGCCTTCTAAGCCATGGCCTACAGCTTCATGTAATAACACTCCAGGCCAACCGGCACCCAGTACTACAGGCATTTCCCCTGCTGGTGCATCTATCGCTAGCAGATTAACTTGTGCTTGGCGTACAGCTTCTCGTGCAAAAGCAAAGCAGTAAGGTAGACCATCGTCGCCATCAGCCAGCAAAACATCGTAACTATGACGCCCGCCACCACCAGAGCCACCGCGCTCGCGCTTGTCACCCTCTTGTAAAATGACACTGCAATTAAAACGAACCAATGGTCTGATATCGGCCGCCAATGTGCCATCACTGGCTGCAACTAATATCTCTTCGTGCACCCCAGACAAACTCACTACCACCTGAATAATCCGCTCATCCAGACTACGAATATAGGCATCAGCCTCTTTTAGAAGGGCGATTTTTTTAACCTCTTCCATCGCTGCGATAGGATCAGAGCTCAGATAAAGTGCTTTATCATGTTGCTGCTTCCAAGCATTCACCTTGCCACTGCCACCAGAGAGTGCAATGCCACGTGCTGCGGTTGCTGCTGCTTCTAAAGCTGTTGGATTGATTTCATCAGCGTAGGCAAAACCGGTTTTTTCACCGGTTATCGCTCTAACACCTACGCCACGCTCAATATGAAAACTACCATCTTTAACAATGCCATCCTCTAGCACCCAAGACTCGTGACGACTACCTTGAAAATAAAGATCAGAGAAATCAATCTGGTGCTCATGGATACGCTTCAAATAACTTTGTAGATCATCTATTGCTAATCCATCTTGCAGAAGACTTTGTCCAACTTGGGTTAAAAATGACATCAATTCTCTCTCTTCGACCAAATTTAGTTCTATTTAAAAGGCGCTTAACAATAAGCAACTCTATATGATTTGATATTACATACTAAAACCAATTAGTTTTAGCTTACTCGCTCAATGTCGGTGACTGAAAACGATTATGGTTGATTATTGGCATTTTAGCGCGCACATCTACCAATTCACTCATATCCAGTTCTGCACTAAGCCAGCCTGTTCCAATCGGCTTTTCAGCAATGATATTTCCCCAGGGGCTAATAACCATACTTTGCCCCCAAGTTTCACGTCCACCTTCGTTATGGACACCCCACTGCGCAGCAGCTAAAACAAAACATTGGGTTTCGATGGCGCGAGCCTGCAGTAGCACTTGCCAATGTGCTTCGCCTGTCACCTTAGTAAAGGCGGCTGGTAATGCGATAATTTCAGCCCCTGCTTCGCGCAGCGCTCTGAATAGATCGGGAAAACGGATATCATAGCAAATCGACAAACCGAGTTTACCAAAGGGAGTGTCTACGACTGTGATATGTTTACCAGGGCAGAACGCATCACTTTCACGATACTGCTTGGTGCCATCAGACACTTCTACATCGAATAGATGTAGCTTATCGTAAAAACCCAATGTGCTGGCATCGGTGTCGAATACATAGCAGCGGTTATAGATACGGCCGTCTTCAGCCAGAATAGGAATACTGCCAGCGACTAGCACTACACTGTACTTCGACGCTAACGCTGCTAAGTCTTGCTTAAGCTGGCTGTGAGCTTCATCGCTGGCATATTCAAGCTGTTGACTCTCTCGCCCACCAAACAGCAAGCAGCACTCAGGTAGAACCACCAGCTGCTGGCTATCAATTTGACGCGTTAGCTGTTTAAGCTGCGACTCGATGAATTCTAGATTCTCGGTTACGCTGCGACTGCTTTGACATTGCAGTAGGTTCACTTGCATCAGACTCTCCCTGTATCAACTTCAAAGTGGGTTGCCCACTAACTGGCTCAAAGTTGGATTGCTCAGCCGCTTTATCAGCTGGATTTGTTGGTGTTGGAACGCCTTCAGCTTGTGGGCTAGCGACAACTTCCACGGCAATTTGTTCGTTGGATTCTGAAACAGAACTTTGACTGCTCTCGGCTTCGGAACTTAGCCCTGAAGGGCTTGCATTAGCCTCAATAGCACCGCCCTGCACCTCTGTCTTGCTCGTTGGCTCTATAGCCTTTTTAGGCAATACCGACTCAGGAATTTCAATCTCTTTACTCTTACGCGATAGCTCTTCAAGTTTAGGCTCAGACATGGTGCCGGTTAACCTAAAGCGGATCTCAGAGATAACCTCAATAACCGGCTCCAGTACTTTCGTTAGTGCAAAAGCGCCAAGACCTAATGTCCAACCACCGGTACTAAGTAGCACAACCGTTGGCACGCTAGAGGCAAGTTTAGGCACAAAGCGAATATCGTAATTCAGGCTTTCACTCATTAAATTGGTATAACCGCGCACACGCATATTACCAGCAACAGCTTTCATTTCGGTATCGGTAGTTTTTACCACCCCGTTATCTAATTTCAAGGTGCCAGTAAATGAGTCAAAGTATAACCCTTTGCCAAATACATCGGAGAAATCGAGAGATAATTTACGCAGTAATGAATCAAGGCTAAATAGCGAGAATATTCGCGCACCTTTGTCACTGACTTCAGATAGATGTCCTTTACCTAGTTCAAAGCCAACTTGACCGTTTAATGTCTCCAGTGAAAATGCATAAGGCGCGCCACTCCAAGAGATCTCTCCAGTCACTGCAGTCGGTGCATCTTTCAAACCAGGATCAAAGCCAAGTTGTTTTGAAAGGTGATCAAATTTTGTCGCATCCAGCGTTAAACTAAATGCAGTTAAACTTTCACCATCCAAGATAGACCAAGTGCCATTACCTCTAAGGCTCACCTCATCAGTTGTCATAGACAAGGTTTGAATATTGTAAGTATTATCTTTGGGTGTAGCTTGTAATACAAGGTGCCCCATAGGACGGTCAAACATCCTAAAGTCATCGACATCAACAGCCAGCGGCGGCAAGTTTGCTAACACTGTATCGGATTTGTAATGCGCGGTTTCGTCTGTTTTAGCATTAGGCGATAAATGAAGTTTGCTGGACACAATTTTAAGCCCCTGCTTAACCCAATCAGGGTAAAAATCTATCCTGCCATCAAACTGCTCAGATGTAGCATCAAAACGCCATGAATGTTCTGTTGGTGCTGCGTTAAAATGGAGATCGTTGAGTGCTTGTCCCATCAAATCAAGTTCATTGAAATTAGCTCCAATTGACACCAATGGCGGAAAGAAGCTTTTTGAAGCAACGGCAGTGTCTGTCTCTGATTCTGATTCTGATTCTGATTCTGATGTAGCAGTGAAGCTCTGAATAATCGGTAACCAAGGTGAGAATTCCGTTTTGTCGAGTTCTATCTGCAGGTGACCTTGTTTCTTACGCAGTTGATCGCCGGGCTTAAATAGGCGACCAAGGAGTAGGTCAAAATGAGCCAAGCCGTTACCAGATTCAACATCAAAGCCCCCCCAAAACTCGAGCTTCTTATTGAGCTTAATCCCTAAAGATGACTGTTTATTATCACCAATAAGCTCAGCTGTAAACGCGACAGCTTGTTCTGGTGACTTAGCAAATGGTGCCGGTAAGTTAAACTCAGTACCAACGAGATCACTATCTACTCTGGCTTGAATTCGATAGCCTATAGGGTCAAATATCAACATTAACCCGCCAGACCAGTCGACCTTGCCCTTATAGTAATCGCTCAGAGGATTATTAAGTTCGGCGGGTAAATTAGCCAGTTGCCACTGACCTGCGAGATCAACATTCACCGCATAGTTTTTATTTACGTTACCGGTATCAAAACTAAACTGTAACGGTTGCCCGTACATCAACGCACTAATGTCGCTACCCGTCACCACATCATTGGTGAATTGCACTTGTCCTGTGACACTTTCGAGCGCAATACCTGGTTCACTAATGAAAACGGGGGTTTTATCAAAATCTACCGTGCCCTTAATTACCGCATCTGCGCCATCATACAAGGGAATACTAAGGTCAAGTTCACCGGTAATATCACCATTAATCTGCACCAGATCAAGCGTTGAACCCACCGAGTTTTTTAAAGGAGACAGCTGAATAACCGCATTAGCTGCAGCAGCTTTAGTGGCTAAATCGGCTTTTACCACCAACAAGCTTTCATGGCTCATAGAGGGAATACCAATATAGGCACCAGCGGCAGACACATCCATCAACTGACCTTTATTTACCCATAAATCCATTGCAGCATTTTCAAACAGTGCTGATAGGTTGAGATCAGAGACCGCTGGCCAAGTCTGTTGGAACTCAAAATTGGCCTTATCGAGTGTAAAGCCTGCTTGGAACATACCTGCGCTTTGCGCATAAGGATAATCTTTAAAAGCGCCATGCCACACGATCACGGCATCATCTGTTTTACCCGCTTTCAACGCCCCTGTTAAATAAGTCACTAAGCCATCACTCATCCCTTTTAGCGGAAAATAGCGATGTGCATTGGCAACATCATTGATCTTAAGTTCAGCTAACAACGCCATGTGAGTGGCGTCAGAAAACTCTAGTCGAGTGGAGGCATCAAGTGAAATATCGGCATTACTAAAATGTACTTTGGGTAATGTTAGTGCCGAGGTTTGGAAATCAAACAGACCAGAGAATGCTTCCCCCTCTAACGCTAAAGGAGCCTCAAAACCATCATCAAAGTCGACAATATATTGCTGCTTAGGCAATAGAAAACTGAGTGACTCGCCCGTTACCACCAACTTGGCATCAATAGGGCTTATACCCGGGATCCCATCATGCGCTTGCCAACTAACACCATGAATATCGGCCGACAAATTAGGTGGCTGGTTTGCTTGAACCCATTGAAAGTGAGCGTTGTCGACTTCCCCTTTAGGCGCCAAAGATTGCCAAGTATCTAAGGCGGCTAAATCAACCCCAGGAATGAGTGGCAATAAAGGTAATACAGTGGCGAGATCTAATTGGCTTAAGTAAGCATCGATACTATCGCCATCTTGCTTAGCACTGAGTATAGGCAACGGCCAATGCTCACCATTGGTCGCAAACGTAAGATCATGACTGCTAACCTGCCAGCCACTATCATTAGGCTGCCAACGCATAGCGCCTGACTTAATTTCAAACTTTTGCGCTTCGTCATTTAAGAACCATTCCAACCAGCTAGGTTGAAAGGCTACAGTGGCATCTTTGATCTCTCTATTGGCAAAGCTAATCCATGCCTCAAGGTTAACCACCCCTTCAAGTTCCAATCTTTTATTAGCATCAAATGGGTCTGGCTGACGAGATGCCCACTCACCGATATCCAGTGATTCAGCAGCTAGATAAAACTGACCCACTAAAGATTCAGGTTTATAACCATCTCCCTTTATATCGACACTTAAAGAGAGCAGCTCAACCTCAGATGCTTGTTCGTCTAAAAACAGTTTACCTTGACCACGATGGCGTTTAGCGGAATTACGCCACTTCATATCTTTAATAAAAATAGGTCGGTATTGGTGCTTACTACTCAGCAATTGCAATCGAGCATTAACGATGGAGAAGCGGTCGAGCTGCTCGAGCATCAATTTATAGATCCAGTCTATTTCCATCTTGGCGCTCGATGTAGTAGAACTCGATGCCAATCTGTCTAGATCCACTGCCACATTAGCACCGTCAAAAATGACATCTTCTATCTGCGGTGTTGCTGTTAGCAGACTTTGCCAGAAATCAAACTTAAAGTGGACTTGCTCAAAGAGCAGTGTAACCGGGAGGTTCTCTTGTGAGGGTAATACAAAATTCTTTACCGTTAATGCAGGGCCAAATGCTTGCCATTCAGCCTGCAGCTGGCCTACCTGGACCTCAACTTGATACTGCTCATAGATGTAATCGACCAGCTCTAACCTGACTTGATCTAGTTGCGGCAGTAAACCTCGAAACAGGCTAACGACTAGTGCAAAAAGCACCAGTACAATAGCCAGAGACTGCAGACAAACTCTTAGAAAATTAAACTTAACCGGCTTGGGTGACACTACATTATCACCACATCAAACTTGTTTTGAGCATACATAGGCTCATTTTGTAAACGCACATGCTTAGAGATATACACTTCAAGCTCAGCTAACAGGTGGCTCTCATCACCTTTAAGGCTGTGGTATACCGCGGGGGCACAATAAACCAAAAACTCATCTGCATCATAGCCTCGGTTCAAACGAATGATCTCTCTAAAGATTTCGTATGAAACCGTTTCTACCGTTTTCAAGCTTCCAGTTCCAAGACAAGAGGGGCATTCACCACATAACACATGCTCTAAACTTTCACGGGTTCGCTTACGAGTCATCTCAACTAAGCCAAGGCCTGAAAAACCACTAATGTTAGTCTTAACTCTATCAACTGATAATGCAGCTTCAAGACTAGATAGCACACGCTTTTGATGCTCAGCTTCTAGCATATCAATAAAGTCGATAATGATAATGCCACCTAAGTTACGTAGCCTTAATTGACGGGCAATCGCTTGGGTTGCTTCTAGGTTGGTATTGAAGATAGTTTCTTCTAGATTTCGGTGTCCAACAAAAGCACCGGTGTTGATATCGACCGTCGTCATTGCTTCAGTTTGATCGATAATCAAGTAGCCACCAGACTTAAGCTCTACCTTACGGCCTAATGCACGCTGCACTTCATTTTCAACATCATAGAGGTCAAAAATAGGGATTGGGCCATTATAGTGCTCAAGCTTATTAGCTATTTCAGGCATAAACTCATGGGCAAATTGCTGCAGCTCTTCATAGGTCTGATTTGAATCAACTTGAATTTGGTCGAGCTCAGTACCAACAAAGTCACGCACGATTCGAACTGGCAGAGCCAAATCTTGATAGAGTAGTGATACGCCACGACGCTTACGACGCTCACTGACTTTTGCCCAAACACGTCTTAAAAATGCGGCATCTTGCACCAATTCATCTTCGCCAGCACTCTCTGCTGCGGTGCGGATAATAAACCCACCATCATCATCAACAAAGGGTTCAGTTATTTTTTTGAGCCTAGCACGAATACTTTCACTTTCAATGCGCTGAGAAACGCCAACATGACTAGAACCCGGCATAAAGACTAGATAGCGAGACGGCAAGGTAATATCTGTGGTTAAGCGTGCGCCTTTAGTGCCAAGAGGGTCTTTAACCACCTGCACCATAATATCTTGGCCTTGCCTAACAAGCTCAGCAATATCACGGACAACAAAATTGCCTTTCTCTACATCGGCAACACACTCTGTATGCGGCACTATATCAGAGGCATGTAAAAACGCGGCCTTATCTAGGCCAATATCGACAAATGCAGCCTGCATACCTGGTAGCACGCGACTAACCTTACCTTTATAGATATTACCAACCAAGCCACGCTTCATGCGTCGCTCAATATGAACCTCTTGCAGCACACCATGCTCAACCAAAGCCACTCGAGCTTCAGTTGGTGTCACATTGATCAGCAGTTCGGAACCAATTTTTCGTTGTACTCTGCCTGGTACGATTCGACCTGTATTCAAAACTCACCCCACTTAGGGAAATAGCTAACTTAAAAAGGATTCGACGCTACTGAGTATTTTTACAACCACAATTTTTGTTATTATTAATTTATAGGGTTATAAAACTTTCATCTCACACAACAACGCACGGGTTTCTACCAAAGGTAACCCAACTACTGCGGAATAACTTCCCTCAATAGCCTCTACAAAACTGCCTCCGAGTCCTTGGATCCCATAAGCACCAGCCTTATCCATTGGCTCTCTTGTCGCTATATAAGCCAAAATATCAGCTTCGGTCATCGTGCAAAACTTTACGCCCGTTATGACCAACTTACTAAGTGTTTTAACACCATCGGTAACGGCTATAGCAGTCATCACTTGATGTGCTTGACCTGATAACTGAGTGAGCATTGCCTTAGCATCTGCATCATCTGTTGGTTTACCCAATATCTTGTCACCTAGCACCACGATAGTATCGGAGCCCAACACCACAATCTGACCATTATCAGGGTGTAGATTAAGACCCGCTAGTGCTTTTTCAGTGGCTAAGCGCACCACGAAGTCTTCAGCTAACTCACCACTGCGGTGGCTCTCATCGATATCTGTTGCCAGAATATCGAAATTAAATGAGGCGTTTTCAGTGGCATTCAAAAAACTTAACTGAGCCAACAATTCTTTGCGTCTTGGTGATGCCGAAGCGAGTACTAACTTCATTCTACAATACCTATTAGCTCGCACTTAGCAAAGAAGATGCGGCGCAACTAGAAAATAACTAAACAAGGATAGTGACCAGCTCAACTCACTAACGGACTTTATATAAACGCCTGACTCGACGTAAGATCCAGAAAATCCAAGGCCACATGATCAAGCTTGAAAATGCTGGGTAAAACAAGGTTATGTCAAAAGTTGCAGTCCCAGTGACAAACTGAACCCAAAAAACAATCAGGTTATACAGTGCCACTTGAATGGCGACTAGCAAAGCTTGTTGCCACATAGGGAAATTACGTAAACGTTGAAAATGCAACACCACCACATACACCACAATCGACATAGCAAAGGCGCGAATACCTAACGTCGCCCCCAGCAAAATATCCAACATGACCCCCAGCACCCAAGCTGTGAGTATGTTGTACCTATGTGGCAATGCCATCGCCCAGTAAATAATAACGAGTAATAACCAATCTGGGCGCCATGCCTGTACCAACTCTGGCAATGGCATAATCTGAAACAGCATCGCCACTAATAAGCTCAGCCAAACGATCCAACGACCATTTGCGACATGTAAACTCATGGTGTCGCCTCCTTGCTGGATTCTAATACTGCTTTCACATCTTCAGATGTAATCAACTCTTCTTCATCTGCTTCGATATCAGGCCAAATTAACAGCAAGTAGCGGATTCGATCTAATGCAGCCAACGGCTGTGCAATCACCGTCGCGTAATTTTTACCATCATCTTTTTCGACCGACATCACTCGAGCAACCGGATACCCTTCAGGGAAACGTTTACCAAGTCCTGAAGACACGAGTAAGTCTCCCACTCGAACATCAGTACTCTTGGCAACATGACGCAGCTCAAGCTCATCGATAGAACCTGTACCTATTGCCATCATGCGCACATCATTACGAGTAATTCGAACGGGAATACCATGGGAAGTATCAGAAAGCAGCAACACTCGGCTAGTGAGCTCACTCACCTGTACAACTTGACCGACGACGCCTTGAGCATCAACGACGGGTTGACCAACAAAAACACCACTGCGTGAACCACGGTTAAGCACTACATATTGGTGAAAAGGATCGCTGGCGACCTCCATCACTTCAGCAACCACTTTTTTGGAGTCCATATGTACTGGAGATCCGAGTAAGCCACGTAGACGGTCGTTTTCCTGTCGCAGGTGCTCAAAACGTTGTAAGCGTTCACTCATCAACAATTGCTGGCGTAACAGCTCTTTGTTTTGCTTAGCCAACATATTGCGAGTTGCTAAACTTTCAGCGGACTCGTCAAGCAATACCCCAGGGATATTGGCGACATACTGCAATGGACTTAGAAGTGAAGACAAGGAATTACGCACAGGCTCAAGCCTGTCATTAGCGACAAGTAAAATCACTGACATGATGACAGCTAAGGTCAATCTAAATTGGTTGGATATACCGCGAACAAAAATAGGTTTCATAAAAAGCTAGGGCGGTAATCACCGCCCTTTTTAACCGTCTTAATTTTCTTCGGAGAATAAGTCGCCACCGTGCATATCGATCATCTCGAGGGCTTTACCACCACCACGAGCCACACAAGTGAGTGGGTCGTCAGCAATCATCACAGGAATACCTGTTTCTTGCATAAGTAGACGATCCAGATCGCGAATAAGCGCGCCACCACCAGTCAGTACCATACCACGCTCTGAAATATCAGATGCCAATTCTGGTGGAGACTGTTCTAGTGCAACCATAACAGCACTAACGATGCCTGATAACGGCTCCTGCAGTGCTTCTAAAATTTCGTTACTGTTTAGAGTAAAGCTACGCGGTACACCTTCAGCAAGGTTACGACCACGTACTTCAATTTCTAATACTTCATCGCCTGGGTACGCTGTACCAATAGTGTGCTTAATACGTTCAGCCGTTGCTTCACCAATCAAGCTACCGTAATTACGACGTACGTAGTTGATGATAGCATCATCAAACTTGTCACCACCGATACGTACAGATGAAGAATAGACTACGCCGTTTAGCGAGATAATCGCCACTTCTGTAGTACCACCACCGATATCAACAACCATTGAACCCGTTGCTTCAGAAACCGGAAGACCGGCGCCAATTGCAGCAGCCATTGGTTCTTCAATCAAATACACTTCACGTGCACCCGCGCCCATTGCTGATTCGCGAATAGCGCGTCGCTCAACTTGGGTAGCACCAACAGGGACACAAACTAAAACACGTGGGCTTGGGCGGAACACGCTGTTGTTATGCACTTGCTTGATAAAATGCTGTAGCATTTTTTCAGTGACGTAAAAGTCAGCAATCACACCGTCTTTCATTGGACGAATTGCTTGAATGTTTCCAGGAGTACGACCTAGCATCTGCTTAGCTTCAGTACCGACGGCCGCAACCGACTTCTGACCCGAACCCGTTCGTTCTCCACGGATGGCAACCACTGAAGGTTCGTTCAGAACGATCCCCTCTTCGCGGACGTAAATTAGCGTATTAGCTGTACCCAAATCGATCGAAAGATCATTAGAAAAAATGCCGCGTAGCTTCTTGAACATGTAACCAGCCTGTCTCTGTGGAGTCGAAGAAAAAAGAAATCAGGTAACTTTATCACGCTCTGTATATTCCACAAGGCCGTAGACGTTAACATTTGCTAATGAAGCAAAGTTTTTTGCAAAAACGAGGCAAACTGTGAGTCAATAGTTTGCCACGGTCACGCGTTAATAGCGCTTATGCTTATACTGCTTACGTTTAATTAACTTCTCGCCAATATATAATGCGATCATGACCGCGATAAGTACCAAAAAAAGCACTGGCTCTTGGGTCTTCCAGTCCAGTGCTATTGAAGTTCCAATACCACTGTAGCCACTTATCAACATGCAACTGTAAACCCACCTCGCCTTCGGCATTTGGCGCGGGAAAATAGATAAAGCTATTGCCGAGCCCTATTGAGCCAACTTTGCCACTGCCACCGACGCTGGTAAACCCTTCAACCGCTTCAAGCCCTGTATCTGGCGTGAGCACTAAACCGGTATCGTCGACGAGCGTTGCAGAAGTGGTATCGAAGACAGAGCAGCTATCCTGAGCATTACTCACCCACTCGGCGCTGGCATTTACGTATTCAGTGCCAAGCTCAAGGCGTAGCTCTTCTGATGAAGGACCATAGGCATTTTGCATAACCAAACGGCCGTAACGCATTTCAAAGCTGTCGTTTTCAGCTATGTCATTAAAGGTGAAACCGATACAGTTCTTATCTTCAGACTCACGATAGCAAATAGCATCGTCATCGGTCACATCAGCGATAGATAAGTCTAAATCGAACTGTGCATTGAATGGTTTTGCCAGTGACGATGTTCGAGCGTAATGTACCATTGCACCACTTAAATAAGCCCGTCGAATCGCATTGTTACTGTCTGTTGGATAGAATTTGAGTTCACCTGACTTCGGAGATTCATCCAATATCTGTAACGCCGAACCGTCATCTGATTGCGCCCCTGAGGTGTCGCTATAACTGCGATCATTCCACACTTTGCCGTCATAGCGCCACCACTTGTCAATTTGGTAATTGTTAGTTGTTGCATTAGCTTTATTTTTGCCGACAACTTTAATGGTTGGCTCACTGCCTACTGCAAAACCAAATGGCTGGTCCATATAGGTGAAGCTGCCGCAGGCAGCACTTAGCGAAGGGGTATTCTCTTCAATTGAAAGATAATAGGGACTAAATCTGCCAAAGGTCTCACTACTACTTTGTGATTCAGTAATCGGCGCCCCCATATAATCAATGTCGCCATCTAAGGCAAAACTGACAGCCCCCACTTCTGAGTAGGTTTGATCGACTAGCTTAAGCGGCGCACTATTGGTTTTAGTAAAACTTATCTCATTCTGTCCAATACTGCCTAACCCACCATCTACCGTGTCGCTAGGGTTAATCGCTAATGGCGCTTTGAGTATCGGCTTTATTTTTATGTCGCTCTGCTGAAAATTCTTTAGCGCTGGCCTACTTTTATAAGGAGTATTGTCATCGACGCCACAAACCGCCTTTACATTTAACTTAAAATTATCTCCCGCTTTAGCAAACAGTGTGCAATCAGCAGTAATACAACCATCAGTTCCTGAATCGTTAAAAAAGTGGAAACCGTCGGGCGCAGACACAAACTCATTACTATGCTGCAGCAGCTCTATATCACCACTACCATCAGGCGCCTCAATAGACGCACTCGCGATTAAGGCAACTTTGCCTGCTTCTGGGTAATTAACGTTAAGGCTGGCTTTACCATTACTATCAAATTTAACCTGCAAGCCTTGAGGTGTGCCACTGGTTAGCGTTAGCGAACTAGTAGGTGCATTTTCACTGTTCACAGTTAATTGAGCGCGTTCATTAACTTCGCTACTGTCTGGAGTGATATAGTTAAAATCCAAATCAATGCTACGAACTTTATCCGCAAATAGCGGCGCACACTGCTGTGTTTGCGTGTCTTTTTTCACTGCAAACAGCGCAAAGCTATTACTGTTTTTACAGGCGGTAGTATTATCGATATCAAAATATAATCCGCTATCGGAAAATGTAAGTAAACAAGCATCGTTATCAACTGCAACGCCATCAATAAAACAGGTGTAGGTGCCTGAGGGAATCGTAGCACCCAAACCAACTTTGATACTGCCAGCTGTTGTATGCCATAAATCAGTAGTTGTTGAGCCTGTAAACGTTTCTGTTGAGTAGCTTTGATCGTCTTTTGTGAGGGTAACGGTGGCGGGACCGGTTAACAGTGAATTGCAGCTGGCATCACTACAGGCTTTAATCTCTATCTCTTTCGCTGCACAAGTCAGTCCATTTGAGCTAAAGCTAATACGGTAATGGTTGGTTGCCGGTGGCTCAGCGGTATATTCAAAAGCAAAATAACCAATATCTTCAACCGTATGTAAACGTTCTAAATCTTGCTCATCTTCATCAATAACAAAGCTTACTTGATTAGCGAAAGAATCTTTAGTGCAACGTCTTACCCAACCACCATCGGGCCCCGCACGTGAATTTTTATTCGCGATAGTAATAGGTTGAGCTAAATACGTTTGTTCATATGCATTATCAAAGTCACATTGAGCTTGTAAGTCCACAACCCCAACGCCATAATTTGTTCCGTTGGCAAATTCATACTTAATGTTTTCACCATCAACAACCATAGTTCCACGACCTAAACCCGCGACATAGCCTATTAGCTCTTCATTATCAATGGAGCTATACAGTTCAGATACTTCAATCGCGATATTAAACTCATCACCAGCAATACCATTAATGACCGTGTTGATAAAACTATTATTCGCCTGAGTAAATGTTTGCCCTAGCATTGCTGGTTCAGCGCCAAAATGATGCTCGAAAGTTACGTTGCTATAACCTGGATTTGGCCCAGAGGCATTGTTACCTTGGTATTTTCTGGTAGAAATAGTCCCCGCTTGCAGCGCTTTTCCTCGCTCAAGAAATCGATATCCCGACTCCATAACAAAGTAGTCTATTTCAGTCATTTTCTTAAAAAGCGTCGATGAACCAGATGAATTAATTTGTTGAATACTGGCATCATCAGGCCCTCTTGAAACAACTCTGACGGTGGCAGGGTTATCACTGTTTGCGTCAGCCCCGTCAATCGTAGGCATGACCATGACAATAGGAGCATCCACATAGTCATTGTCAAAATCAATCACTGCTTGACCGTTATCATCTAACGTTACTCTGCCAAACTCAAACTGTGGAGCTGGACAAGTTAATAAGCTAGATGCTGGTACTATGGAAAGCGAGTTATCTGAGGGCTTTTGCCAATAGAGCCTATACGCTTCATAACCAAAGGCTTCATGGAATCTCAATTCGATAGAGTGAGTCCCCTGTTCCAATGACACTTTGCCTTGGTAACTCGTACAGTCACAAGTTGTATGAGCATCATAAAAACCAGTTATCACTTCCCCATCAATTAGCAGTTCGATTGCATCATCGCCATCAATTGCAAAAGTATATTCCCCAGTCTCAGGCGCATTAATAAAGCCCTCGAATATGCCTAAATACAGATCTTGGTCAGCCGAATTAGCTGAATGAGGGTTTATGCCGTTACCTTTTTGATCAAGGTTGGTCTCTACCGACTCACCAATTTGATAAGTTGTCTTCTTTACGGTGCTAATGAGGTCTTCAAAATCATCATGATCTTCAGGGCTATCACCATCATCATCCCAATCACTAGCGTCATAGGTGCGATAAGTTAAGCCATAAACATTATCTTGGCCTGTTAAACATTGAGCAGGAACGGGTGGGTTTGGAGGGGTAGGAGGAATGCTTGCCGGATTGATAGAGCTCGACCCTGCCATAGTTAAATCTCGGGCAGTAACCTTCCCATAAACTGCACTTCCATTAATGGAAACTGTGGAGTCAGAAAAAACATTTGCGTCAATTTGTGAACCACTGTTGAAAGTTAGCTGATCATAAGCAACTATCGTTAACTTATGCAGTGCATCTTTATTAATTTCAGTGCCATTAAAGGTTGCTGCGGATTCTATAAATATGCGGGCATCACCTGCTAGTACAATCTTACTATTTTGGTTAAGAGTTAATGATTCGATCCAATAATCACCCGTAGGAAAAACAATAGTAGCACCACCGCCAAGTTCAATACTTTTAAAGAAATATTCATTTTGTGTATCTGACATTGTTAAGGTACAACTGCTATACAAACTGATAGCAGCAAACTCATTATCGCCACTAGCACCAAGACTTAATTGTTGCGAAGCATTACAGCTTCCCAAACCTTGGTCAGAACCACTTCCAGATTGAAACGCTTGATCATCATCAAGCTTTAAGCCTCTGATATTTATGTTGGTAATGGTACATTTTCTGTCGCCACCACTTGCCGTATCACAACTTGAATTCGATAATCCTGAGCCATCATTACTGCTGCAAAAGGATAAACTATCACCATTCGTACCATTAATCCTGCTCTGCCCGTTCATGGTCAACTTGCTGTCTAGGCGGCAATTTCCACTGTTATTATTCCCTCGGTGTCCCTGTGCGACTTTAGGGAAAATAGATGCCTCATCAATATCATCAAAGGCACTTACAGTATTAGGGACAACTGTAGTGAGTAAAATTAAAACCATAAGCCGTTTGAAATTACTCACGGGCTTCTACCTCCACAGTACGGTTAACGCGGATACAACTGGCATCGCTATTACTGCCTGAGTCGCACTGACCTGTACTGCAAGTGGCTGTGCTGGTAATCAAGTACTGCGTCATATTTATCGGTAGTGTTGTAGTGGTCACAGCATTACAGCTGATATTAACCGAGCAGCCATGAAAACCAACTAAACCCGTATCGGTAGCAATATCCCAAGTTGTATCGGCATTACAGGCGCCGACACCAACTTGGTCAACAGGAAATAGCTCTGCCAATGCACGATCGGCACCACTATTGGCCGCAGCGAAAGCACGAGTACCCCAAACTTCAAGGCTAATTTGCTGGTCTGCATCATCTAAAACATTGATAAGTGTCGCTGCCAATAAGAACATCACGGTGATGATAAAAACACCGATAATCAATGCACTACCGCGCTGATTGGCCAAAGGCTGTTGAAGAGTATGCTTCATTTTATTCTGCGGCTGATTAAGGAACATTGATCACCTGCACTTGATGATGATATTGCAGCGCTTGCCCCTGCACATCAAACAATGGGTTGAGGTGAACCATGGCATTATTTTGCAATGTGCCAGGCGTGTATGTCATCGGGTTATTAGCTGCGATGGTATTGACTATATTCTCAGCCATTAATACTCCCTCAACTTTGTTATTTCCCTTTTTAAAATCGTCAGGCCCACGCACTGCAGCGTCATCAAAGTCATACACCGAGTAACGCTTCAATAAGCTCAATTCATTGGTAACTTTTTCAAAGCAGTAACTTACCGCGCCTGTCACCCCAAAATAACGTTGCCGTGGTGACATTTCAGTAAATTGCACCGTGTTGTCAAATTTAACAGTAGTAGCATTGGTTAAGACACTATCGCTAATATTTTTTATGGTAAATAACTTACCTGGAGTGACATCTGCAGTCGTATAAACATCTGCGGGGCTTAGAGGGTAAATGAGTAACAGCTGATCTTTCGTTAGTGGGGCACTATTACTTGCTTGCATCACTAAAGCACTGTCGGCAGCTGGTAACGGGGCGACTGGTGCCAATATATAGGAAGCACTTGAGCTAATTGGCATCATTTCAATACATTGCCACTCATTCGTAAAATTTTTCGCTCCATTTATAGTGCTGGAACTGGTGTTAATTCGAATACTATTGGGCACTGCATTGCGAAGATCTCTAGTCATACGTTCTATCGCAAAGCGGCTCTGACTCATCACCTGTTCAACCGAGGTTGAATCAATAAATATGCGAGTACCAAATATGAGAAAACTACTCACGCCTAACACCAAAATACCTAGAATAATCACCACAGTGACCATTTCGACTAAGGTAAAACCGTGGCTTTTAATAGCCAACTTCTCAGTACGACGTCGGGCAAAAATTAATAATCGAGACATTAATAATTCCTCCTTATCGCGTTATAGGTAATCACTTCACCGCTTGGCGTTGTGACATTAATAGTTACCAATTTACTGTTCAAGCTGAGTTGATTGTTGTACGTAACGATTACTTCTAAGCCGTAATTGATGTAGCGACTGGCATAGGTGTCGTTACTATTGAGCATGTTATCGCTAATTTTCAGTCCGTGATAATCATCAACATCGTTAAAGTCATTACGGCCTTCTGTGACGTCTGGACCTAAATCATCCTCAGCAGTACAAGTTACCCCTGCAGGCAGACCCAACAGCGGTTTTTCGACCGCACCACAAGCAGGCACGCCGCCATTAGCATTGGTGTTTTGATCGTAACGTTTGCCCCAAATCTCGTTCAATATCGAGTGTGCTAGTTCAGCCGAGCGAACTCGATGCAAAGTATCTGCAGCTCTTTCAGCTTGGGGGAATAGCATGGTACTGAGCATCACAAAAGCGATACTGATAACCACCATACCGACCACAAGCTCAACTAAGGTAAATCCCCTATGAGATGCCTTAGAAGGCTTTGTGACACAACTAGCCCGCATGGATATAACCCTCCGACTCAATTGCAATCCATTGGGTCTCATCAGCGAGAACGGTAATACAACGACCACTGCAAAAGCTACCATTCACAATCGGTACGCCTTGGGCATTAAACTCGACACCGAAGTTGGTGGTTGTGGTATTGGTTAACATTAGCGAAGCACCACCTTGAAAGGCTTGTGCGGCATCTATGCGGGTAGGCGTGCCCGTACAACTGCCGTTATAGCGAGATACTTGATATTGAGTAGCTGTAACAGACAAACGATAACAACGGTCTTGGTTATTCATCGCCATAATCTGCACTTTGCGCAGTTCAGCAATGAACTCTTCGCGCAGGGTAAAGGCACTATAACTGGAAGTAGTAAAAAGACGCGGAATCACCACCACCGAAAGAATGGCTATAAGAATAATAGTGGTCACAAGCTCAACTAAGGTGAAGCCTGTTTGACGGTGCGCTGTAAGCATTTTCTGTCCTGATTGATGCTGCGGAGTATTTCTAAATTCGATCAAGGCGCTACATTTGAATGCAAATGGTGCTAGTTCTAGGCTCATGCAGTAGCAGTGCTAGCTGCTAATACTGCAAACACTTATTCCCAGTGTGTAACAGTTTAATAAGTATGGCAAATTAAACGAGTTAGTAACTGTATTAGTTACAAAAAAGGCCTGCTTAGCAGGCCTTAGTTAATAACTTTTCGATTTAGCAGTCATCAGCAGACGGAACCGCACCATAAGAAGGTGATGTAGTTGCATCTTTTGCTTCTGTATATGTAAACTTACATGCTGCAGGTGCATCTTTCTGAGATATTTCAACAAAAGCAGCTGTGCTAGCTGTTGCATCAGTTTCAGCAAAAGTCCAATCAGCAGCTGTTATGTCTAAAGCCTTTGCGAGCTCATCTTCAGTTGCTTGTATATAACCGTAGTTAAGTGTCGCACCTTCAATCAATTGCCCAGTAAGCTTCTCTTTACCAGCAATTGCAGCCTTGGAGTAATAAAGTGAATTACCACCTTGAACAGCTGCTTTCATACCCTGCAAAGCTGAAACACGAGCATCACCCTGAAGATTAATAAATTTAGGTGCTGCGGTTACCGCAAGAATACCCAAAATAATAATTACTACCACTAATTCAATCAGTGTAAAACCATTTTGTTTTTGCATTTGAAAGCTCCGATTAGCAACCATTATCAGTAATCACGTATGTAGGGATAGTATTTGCATCAGCAGCTTGGGTGTAAACAAGTTTACAAGCCTCTAAAGTTGCACCACTGCCAGATTCATCAGGAGCGCCATTTTGAGTAATAGTTATTACACCACTATTAGCAACACCAGACACAATCCAATCTGCATTAGCTGTACCGAAATCAGCATCAATAGCGTTATTAAGCTCACCTTCAGTCGCTTGAAGATAACCAAATTGTGTAATAGCCACATCCTCCGCACCGATATCTACACCGTCATCAGCATCTGCAGCCCAACCTGTTGCAGCTAGCTTTTCTTTCCCAGCTAAAGCAGCTTTGGCAAAAACTAAGCCATTAGCGCCTTGAATAGCACCTTTAACACCTTGCAGTGCGGATTGTCTTGCATCTGTCTGCAGGTTAATAAACTTAGGTGCTGCGGTTACCGCCAAAATACCTAGAATAATGATAACTACCACTAATTCGATTAGGGTAAAACCGCTCTGTTTTTGCATATTGATATTCATTTTCATTCCTCAAAATACGAGTTACAGCTAATGATTGATTTTTTTACTTCAAATAATCATCAACTACAAAAAAATTTAGTTTATAAAGCTTTGCACCTGACCGTTTCCTGGATTATACGTTATAAATTTATAACCAGTATTTGGATCTCTTGTTGGGGCTGGAGTAGGTCTACCATTATCATTGAGCGTTAACGATACAACTAAATAATAAACACATAAATCAACGTTACTTTCACGACTTCCATCCAAACCAATCACTTCACCACCGGCACCATTTTCTACGTTTACTGTATAACGCATTCCTCTTGCATCTTGCCCGGTAGACAAAACATTACGAGGAGCGTTTTGCAGAACATTATCAAAAACCTCTTTGCAAATAGGATTCGTCATACTTGTTGCGCTGGTGTTAGAAACACCTGTCGGAAAGCCAAAACGAGTGTCTAGAGCAATTGTTGTCCCATCTAGCACGACACTAGGGTTATTACGTCCATCAACTTCCCACTGTGAGCGCACAAAGCTCACTGCTGTAGCCAAACCACCAGAAACACCATCAACACTGGCATCTTCAGCTTCTTCAGTTACATTCAAATAATGTGGTATTGCTGTTGCTGCCAGCAGACCCAAAATCACAATCACAATCACTAATTCGATAAGAGAGAAACCCTTCTGGTACTGTCTAATCATTTTAATCCCCTTTGGTTATATGCTTATTCTATCAGCTTGTTGAAAATAGAAAACAGATAATTTCACTATTTACTATCGTCTTGTCAAAAATATGACTCGCCCAGAGCCCGTTTGATAGCTAATACTTCCACCAGACACGTCAATATATCGGCACACTCCTGAACTAGAATTGAATCGAGTGACAACTTGTTGCGAATAACCAGCTCCCAACAATTCGTCAATCAACTCTCGACAACCTACAGCACTTGCTTCATTAAGTATAGGCCATCCGCCTTCAGCCATAGCCACGAAACCGGTTGCCGCGATATCACCCTTGGGCTCACTGCGCCAGTCCAATTTTAGCGGTGAAGGCTTACCTCTAATCAACCATTGCGAGCGAATAATACCTAAGGTATTTAGTAGTCGATTGTGATCAACCTGAATATGTTGCTGGCCTGCCTGCTTAATACTACCAAAATAATTAAAAGCTAAATAAGATAACACTAATAACAGTATAACTAGCGAAGAAATCTTGCCAAAAAGCGTTAAAAGCTCAATATCAGCCTTTTGTTGACTAAGCACTGGCACTACCCACAATGCTCATTAGCCCCCCCCCTTAACAACATTGAGCATATCCCACATAGGCAGGTATATACCTAGTGCTAGCACCAATACAATGCAGGCAACAAAACCAATCAGTATCGGCTCTAACTTTGCCGTTAAGTTCTTAAGGTCGTAATCGACTTCACCTTCGTAAAAATCAGCCGCGTCATTAAGTAACTGATCTATTTGGCCTGTCTCCTCACCGACGGCAACCATCTGTAGCACCAGTGGTGTAAATAGTTGACTGCTATTATGTACTCGCAACATTGAATCACCCGACTCAATCCCGCGCCGCATTGCCACTATGCTGTCATGCATATAGGCGTTATCAACCGCATCAGCCACTAAACTAAGCGCTTGAGTCATAGGTACACCAGCGCTGAGCATCATCGAAAAACTGCGGCAATAACGAGATAAGGTCGAGCGCTCAATAATACTGCCGACAGCAGGAATATTCAGTTTCCAGCGATCCCATTGCCGTTCGCCTTTTTCGGTACCGTGCCAATACCGAATGCCAACAAAAGAGGCGACTAGCACCACGATCATCACTGGCCAGTAATTAACAAATACGCTGGAAGTACTAATCAGTAACTTGGTTGCCCACGGGAGGTCAGCACCAAAACGTGAGAACATCTCGGCAAACTTAGGGATCACCATAATATTGAGGATCACCATGGCTATCGCGATAGCGATTAGAACAAATATAGGGTAACGCATAGCGGCCTTTATCCGCCTGCGGGTCTCTTGTTCGCGCTCGATGTACCCTGATAGTTGGATAAAGGCATCTTCTAACTTACCGGTATTTTCGCCCACGTGGATCATCGACACAAAAAGCGCATCAAATACGTCAGGATGCTGGTTCATCGCAGAGGACAGTGGCCTACCCGATGTTAGCTGCTCAGAAATATCATTTAAGGCATCTTTCATGCGTTGTGAATGGGTAGTTTCAGAAAGACCCGCGATAGCTCTTAGAATCGGAATGCCCGAACGAGTCAGTGAATACATCTGCCGCGTAAAGATCTGTAACTCATCAAGTGCGACTTTGCCCTTGAACAGTGACTTGAGCGAAAACTGCTTTATCTCTTTGGCAAGCGACAGCTCTAACGGGATCACACCACGAGACATCAGTTGGTCAGCCGCGACGCTTTCTGAGCTAGCATCTAACTGGCCAGTCACCTGCTCTCCTTGTGCGCTGCGTCCTCGATACTGATAACTTGGCATTATGCTCCCTCACTGATCACGAGCGTATCATCACTCACATCTTCAACTAACTTGGCAACCTCTTCAATGGTTGTCATCCCCTGAGCAAGATAGTCTAGGGCTGAATCAGCTAACGGAGTAAAATTAGGGCTATTATAAGCAGCATTAGTAAACTCTTGCGGATTACCGGAACGCATCGCTTCAATCATCAGCTCGTCGAGCTCTAGGATCTCAAACACACCAATTCGACCACGGTAACCACTACCATTACAGCTCTGACAACCTGAGCCTGCTCTAAAGGTCGCATTAGAAAAGTCTAGTTTGCTAACGGTAGACAACCACGCTTTGTCTTGTGCAGTAAGTGTGTAAGGACTAGCACAGTTTTGACATACCCGGCGTACCAAACGCTGAGCAATAATCACTCTAAGTGCGCTGGCGACAAGATAAGCCGCAGCCCCCATATCTAACAGTCTTAACGCACTGGTTACCGCATCATTGGTATGCAGCGTTGAAAGGACAAAGTGACCGGTTAATGCACCACGCAGACCAATCTCGACTGTCTCTTGGTCTCGCATCTCACCCACCATGATAATATCAGGATCTTGACGCAAGGTGGTTCTGAGTACGTTAGAGAAATCCAGGCCTATCTTATGGTTAACTTGCACCTGGTTAATGCGCGGCAGTTGATACTCGACCGGATCTTCAACGGTGATGATTTTTATGTCAGCGGTATTTAATTCGCTCAGTACACCGTACAAAGTGGTGGTTTTACCACTACCCGTTGGCCCTGTAACCAGCAACATGCCGTGAGGACGCTTAATCTGTCTTCTAATGCGGGCCAACATCTCGGGCGGCATACCGGTCTCATTCAGTGTTAGTAAGCCTGCTGATTGATCCAGAAGACGCATAACGACTGATTCACCATGATAAATCGGCATGGTAGACATACGCACATCAATCTTGTGACCCTTAATCTCCATATGGAAACGGCCATCTTGCGGCAAACGTTTCTCAGAGATATCAAGCCCAGCCATCAGCTTCAAACGTAACACTAGCGCGGCAGCAATATTAACCTCAGGCAATACATTCTCGTGCAGCTGGCCATCAATACGTTGGCGGATCCTTAAGGCGTTTTCACCGGGTTCGATATGGATATCCGAGGCACGCATTTGCACTGCATCTTCGAATATCGACTGCAATAACTTAACCACTGTGGTTTCGTTATCACTGTCGCCGTCGGTTAGGTTAGCAAGGTCAAATAGATCGTCAGCGGCATACTCTTCTTCAAGCTTACCCGCTATCTCTGCGATCTCTTCAGTACGGCGATAAAGGTTATCAAAAGCATCAAGTAACTGGTTTTCTGTGACAACTGCAATTTTAATCCGCTTGGGAACTAACAGCCCCTCCAAGGTGTCCATCGCTTGAAGATCGGCAGGATCACTCATCGCGACTAGGGCTGACTCGCCTTGATCTTCAACGACTAATGCACGATATCGACGTGCCTGTACCTCTGGCAGCAATCCAACAACAGCAGGAGAGATAGAACGCTTGCTGATATCTAAGAAAGGGATATTAAGTTGCTGTGACAGAAACTTCAGCAACTGCTCCTCAGTGATACAAGAGAGATCAATTAGCGTACGCCCAAGCTTCTTGCCTGAATTTCGCTGCTCACTAAGCGCTTGGCCGAGCTGGTCGTCAGTGATGATATGCTCTTGAACGAGCAGATCACCGAGCCGCATTTTTAACTTAGGTTTCACTAGTATGCTCCTAACTGCAGCAATCGATTATCGACATAAGCTTGCGCTTGCGATGACAGGTTTCCTTGTGCCAAGGCTTGATTGTAGGCATTTTTAGCCTCGGTATAATTCTTTTGTGCGTCAAGCGCATAGCCGAGTCCCATCCACCAACGTCCTTGGCTAGGTTCATTTTTAGCAAGCTGCCTAAAACTCTGTTCTGCGACCGGAAAATTTTGCTCTTTTTGAGCTAAATCGCTCTGCTGATGCCATTTTTTAACCGCGAGTGGGCTGGTATCGGGGATCTGCGCTAAACTGCTCAATGCCTGTTTATTTTGCCCTGCTGATTGCTGCACTCGAGCAAGCAATAGTGCATATTCATATTCTTGTGGAAATAACAATTGCCCCTGCTTCAATAATAGAGCAGCCTCAGAGAGCTTATTCTGACCATAATAAAGTGCTGCTGCTTGTCTCCTCGCCTGATGGAGCGCGGGGTTATAGGATAAAGCCGCTTTATAGTAAGTTAGTGCATCACTGTGTAAGCCTTGCTGCTGAGCGTCGTTAGCCAAAATCATCTGTTTCTGCGCTAGCTGCTGTGGGGTTAACTTCACCTCTTTAACAGCCATATTGCTGCCAGAGTATCTTTGTTGATTTCCCTTTTTGGTAGGCGCAATACTCATCGAGCTCACTGTTTTCTTAGCAAGCTGTTTGTCTTCAGCTTGACTCGATGTTGTCTGAGCAATGACATCGACTTGATTGCTCTTCACCGGTTTAGTCTCTGCTTGTGGCGCTAATGCATTATCTGCCGTCACTTTGTCTGCCGTTGTGCTTTCTGCCACCGGGATATTTGTAGCCACTCTAACCACATCAACGGGGTTATCTTTAACAGCTTGAGTGATAACATCAGCATCAATCACAGTCGGTGAAACAACTTCAGACTTAACCCCATGCACGGCATCACTTGAATCGACCTCGTGTTGTGCTACCGGCAACTGAGCAGCCTGCTTCTGCTGCGCCACTAGCTGATTAGTATTAGTTGACGCCGTTTCCATAACCAAATAAACAACTAAACCGCCAAGCAATAATGATAATGAGCAAGCAAAAATCAATGGGCGCTTTGTCTGTCGCTTTGGCATGACTGCACTTTGTGGCTTAGCCATGCTTTCAATACCATGAGGCTGCTGTCGTTTATCTAAGTCTTTGAGCATTTTGTTGATGACACTCATGCAACGCCTCCTTTTAGCCAATAAATAGCAGCGGATATCATGCCAATGATTGCGCCTATCGCTAATACCCAAGCTAACAAAGAAACCTTGGATACTATGGCATCTTCAGTGTCTGCAATAGCGGCATCAACGTGCTGTTTCGAAATCTTAATAGCGCCTTCTCCAAAGCAAACCAGCAAAGCTTTGTGGCACAAAATATTAATGAGTCTTGGGATCCCTCGTGCAGCTTTCGCTAAACGTTTCGAATCCAAAGGGGTAAATAACGTCTCACCTTCACTTCCAGCGACTTGCAGGCGATGCTGAATGTAGGCTGATGATTCCTCTAATGTGAGCGAGCGTAAACTATAGCTAAAGGTGATCCGCTGCCTTAATTGCCTAAATTTATTTTGCGCTAACCTTTCATCTAGCTCTGGCTGGGCAAACAACACCACTTGTAACAGCTTACGGCTTTCTGTTTCTAAATTAGTAAATAATCGCAACGCTTCTAAACTGTCATCGGGCAGCGCTTGCGCTTCATCTAACACCAAGATAATGGAGTGGCCATGTGCACTTAGTGCCATCAATTGCTGTTGAATCAGTCCGGTGAGTTGCTGTTGACCTATTTGAGCAGAATGTTTAAGCCCTAACTCCATTGCTACCGCCCAGCGAAGCTCGTCGGGCGTTAAATATGGATTAGGCAGATAAGCACAATGAAATCGCTCAGGCAGCTCGTTGATAAGCTTTCTACAAATTAAGGTTTTACCTGTGCCGACTTCACCCGTCACCTTGATAAAACCCTCTCCGGTTTGCAACGCTGTTTGCAGCACTTGTAAGGCTTCTACATGCGGTGCTAAGCCGAAGAAAAACTCTGTATTCGGCGTCAATGAAAATGGCGTTTCAGTTAACCGAAAATGCTGCAGATACAAGCCTACTCCTCCTCAGGATACCAACGGTCAAGCAGCTCTTGAGAGCGCTTAAGTTCAGTCTCCCAAGTGTCTGCGCCTACAACCACGGGTTTAAGCAAGATGACCAATTCTGTTTTGACAGTAGAATTGGCTCGGTTAGTAAATGCCTCACCTAAATACGGAATATCGCCCAACAGCGGTACTTTTGACACCAGCTCGATGTTTTCACTCTTCATCAAG
Source organism: Shewanella sp. 10N.286.45.A1 (assembly GCF_041470405.1). Taxonomy (NCBI): domain Bacteria; kingdom Pseudomonadati; phylum Pseudomonadota; class Gammaproteobacteria; order Alteromonadales; family Shewanellaceae; genus Shewanella; species Shewanella sp. 10N.286.45.A1. The sequence goes on along the minus strand of NZ_JBFRMK010000020.1, from coordinate 6,240 downwards.
CCACCAATCACCACCACGTCACCACTTGCAGCTTTAATCACGGTATCGGATTCGCGAATTTCGCTCTGCGCTAATGGTAGCTCTAAAGTGCTATCGGAGATTTTAATGGTTTTCGTCTGCTCTTTGATATCAATAACAGATGGGTGAATGTGTAATAACACATTCCCTTCGGCATCAATTTGCGGAGTCACATCTAGTGCAATACCAGAGAAAAACGGGGTTAGCTCGACCTCAGGTGTCGTCACCGGTGTTGTGCCCGCAACCGTAGTTGAAGAGACATCGGTAACGAAATACTCATCGGTACCAACTTTAATCACGGCCTTTTGGTTATTAGATGCGGTAACTCGTGGGCTAGACAGTACATCGACGTCACCTTGCGTATCAAGTAAGCTAATCATGGTACTGAAATCAGAACCTTTAAGCTGAAGAGAGGTTACGCCGCCTAACACACTGGTTATCTTATCGCTCAGACCAGTACTTGGACTAGTGCCAAACGTGATGTCAGTGCTGCCAGCATGACCCAATACACTCTCCCAGTGAATACCTTGCTGGTATCCATCTGAAAGCGTTACCTCCAACACTTTAGCTTCTAGAATAACTTGGCGCTGTAAGTGGCTCTCAGCGGTTTTAATAAAATTACGCACCTGTCTAATTTCATTCGGATAAGCACGAATAGTCACCAGTCCGGCTTGCGGAGTGACCACCACTTGACGTCCGCCTCCGCTGTCACCAACGATTGAGACCAGCGTTTCTTTTAGCTCACCCCAAAAATCAGATTTAGTCTTAGAACGAATAAAAGTGCCGTTAGTTTGCTCACTACTTTCGCCGTTTGAACTTGAGTCACTGTTAGAGCTGTTATTAGAGTTACTATTGCTACTGTCGCTATTATTACTGCCACTTGAGCTATTGTTATTGTCTGAAATCCGTCCAGAGTTAACCGACGTTAACGATAGACCTTGGCGCTCCATATACAGATAATTCAAAGAAAAGGTTTCAGTACGCATTCCCGCTGGGTAGATCCGTAAAATACGGCTTTCTCGGCTAACTTCGTAGCCATATATATCCTCAACCACCTGCAACGCTTCGTTAAGTGTTACCCCTTTTAAAGAAAGAGATATAGTCCCAGAGACATCAGGGTGAACAGCAACACTTAACGGTGTTCCTTGCACTAAGCTAGGGAAGAAAACCTTGGCATCAACATCATGGGCCGATACATCAAATCGACGTTCAACTCTTTTAGCTTGAGTAAAACCAGCCAGCAAACTGTTTGAGGCTAGCTCTCGTTGTACTTCGTCAGGCAATACTGCAGGAGGCGGTGCCAAGGCGGCACTTTCCGCAGTCGCTAATGATTCAGCTATCGCCTGTTTTGACTCAACAGGGTTAGGTCGGTCTACAGCCTGACAGGCCACCAGCAACAAAGTCATTAAAGGGGTTATGTAGTATATTGAGCGCATCTGGTTATTGCCCCTTAATCTCTGTAATCGCTTTAAACATTGTCAATTTACGGCCATCCGCTAACGACACAGTATCCTTGCCAATTTGCACAATTTTAACACCTTGTACTCGCTGGCCCTTCTTATATATTTCATTATTTATCACCGCAAAAGCGCCACTCTGCTTAATGACGACACTATTGAGCGTTAATGTTTTATTAACTTTCACTGCAGTTGAGCTAGTTGAAATCGAACCAGCACCTGGCTGCGTAGGATCTCGCAAGCTGGCGGCATTGAGACTAAAGCATATCCCGCTCATAACAAGGAGAAGTAACGAGTGACTAATTGGTTTTAGCGACACTAATAAAGTCCTTATTTATACTTAAGGTATAAAGCTCTAGCGTGATAGCGGCTTGCGGATAAACATCAACCTTGTAGTCCATGCTACGCCAATAGAGTTTATTCGGCATGTTTTCTACAGCTTCAACAAAACGTAGTACTGAAAAGTAATCACCGGTAAATTCGAGCTTTATACCATGACTATACAAATTCATCTTTTTCTCTTCACCCACCTCTAACAATGGCGTAGGAGCAATAGAGGTAAACGCTTTTAATTTAATACCTTTTACATTTGAAAGTAGCCCTGCAAGCAAAGCTGGCATATGGTCAGCTGGCACCATATCAACCATCTCAAAAGACAGCTGTTCATCTATCTGCTTGGTCTGTTGAATGATATTAGCTAAACGCTGACGATACTCTGTATCCGGATCAGTGGCTAAACTTTGCTGATAGAGTGCAATCTGTTGCTCAGAGATATTGTTCTCATTTTTAAGCGATGCTATCTGTTGCTTCAGCTGACTATGCTTGGTCAATAAAGACTCTAGTGGTAGATATAAAATCATCCCCACCACAATTAACACTGCAGCCGCCACCAAAACCCTTTCACGTTGGCTAAGCAGATCAAACTTGGCAGCTAAATCATTCCAATACTGCTTCATTTGTTAACCTCCGTCGCGTTGGCTTCCATAGCGTCGCTAGTTAATTTAAATGCTAATGGCTGATCTTCCCCTAGGCTCATCGTCATCGATGCAAATGCATGTCCTTTGAGTGTGGTGGTGGTTTTTAATCTATCAATCCAGTTAGGCACACTTTGAGGGTTTGACGTGTATCCCTCAAAAATATAGCGATTTTCATTAACCTGAATACGGTTAAGCCAAATGCTGCGATCCGCGACACTGGCCAAATCCGTCATCAATGGCGAATAGCCATAACTGGTTAGCTCTTCTTGTTGGCTTAACTTGCCCATAAGCATCTGTTTAAGTTCAAGCTGCTGGGCCTTCAATTCAACTTCAGCTACCAAAGGAGCGCTTGGCTGTCTTTTAGCTATCTCATCTTCAAGTTCAGCTTTTTGCTCATCAAGCAAGGCTTTGGATTGCTGCAGTTCGCGCCTCTCAGACTCAAGACTAGAAACAAAGCCATAAGCGAGCGCACTGCCAAACAGCAGAATTAGCACTAGGCCTACGAGTACTTGCTTTAGCCTTAAAAAAGATAAGCGTAATTCGGCCGGAAATAGTGACTCAGAATAAAGGTTAACTCTTAACTTCATTGTGATTCACCTCTTGAAAATTCAGCTAACGCCATCTGAGAGAATACACCTTCCACTGACTCGGTTTGATAGGGAGTCACGCTTTGGTTGAAGTTATCACTGACTAAAGTGGCTAATTGATCACGAGCCCCAAGCATGAGCAAATCAATAGACGCAACAGGCGCTTCTCGCAACTGACTTTCAAAGAAATCCATTGAGCGCTGGATCTCAAGGCTTAAGTTATCAGCTAAACCAAAAGCCAAGTCTTCTGCTGCTACGGTATTTAGCTGCAAAAAACCTCTCACTCTGCGCTGCATGTATAGCTCGCCATCTTTCACGACCGCGAGCAGCAACTCTCCACCCGCTCGATGGCTCAGTAGCAACCTTGCTTGATTGTCATTGAATAAATTAGTGACTGCCATCTCTTCGATTGTTACGCCACACGTTTCAATTCCAGCCGCTTTAGCTGCCACTAAAAGGTTAGTTAGTTGAGCTTTTTCTGCGACGACAACACTGACTTTATTAGTGGTTTGCTTAGATGATTCAAAATAATCTAGGTGGATATTAGTTACAGGCTGACTCACCAGATCTTTTACCGACCAAAGCAGTGCAGCGCTCATCTCTTCTGGCTCAACATTTGGCTGATCTACTTGGATCAGCTGGTAAAAGTCGACAGATAGTACTATTTGAACTTTTGCAGGCCCCAGCGCTTTGACTAGCTGCTCAAAGGCATCTTTCCAGTCAAACTCTTTAAAACTAAAACTCGAAAATTTTTCAGGAGAAGTATCGCTACTACTTTGATATGCATATATTTTATCGACACAAACATACAGCCCTAACTCTATGGTCGGAGCAGATTTCTTCCAAAAGTGAAGTTTGCTTAGCAAGCTATCTTCCATTCATCCATGCCTTAAATACTGTCAATTTCTACTGAAAAATATTAAATTGTGTCGAATTCTGAGAACGACTTTATATTAGCTTGTTAGGAGCACTTGTTGAGATTAGAACAATAGTCTTCTTATGTCATTAGTGTAACCACTAATAGCTGAATATTATAGAAAAAACATCCATAAAACCTTTTGCGTTGAACGCCTGTATTATTTATGTACAACTAGATCTCTTCTACGGGTTCGCTAAAGTAGCTCCCTTGCCCTGCGCTCACACCTAAAATTTGCAGTGTCTGCCACTCTTCAAATAACTCAACCCCTTCGGCACACACCTGCACCTCAGTGCGAAATAAACCGGCGATTAAGCTTCGAACAAACAATTGGTTTTCCGCACGCAAGTGTATTTGGTTAACAATAGAGCGATGTATTTTAATTAGCGAAATAGGATAACGCTGTAAATATTCAGTACTAACAACCTGCTGCCCAACTCGATCAACACAGACACCAGCTCCCATCTTACTGATCATATCCAGAGGTTCGGTTAACACCTCTTGATTATGGACTAAAATATCCTCATTGATCTCGAAGATAATCCGCGGAACTAAGTGTCGATATTCCAGCAACGTGGTTTTTAACCAACGAACAAAAGCACGACTGGTCAAAGTGTCTAAACTTAGATTTATGCTGAATTTAAGGCTAGTATCATCTTGTTTCGGTAATAGATCAAACAACACCATCTCAATCACTTGCCTCTCTATTTGAGGCGTTAAACCACATTTAATTGCCATAGGTAAAAATAGTGTTGCACGCACCAAGTTACCCTGGGTATCACGCAACCGACAAGAAACCTCTTGATGATGCGCATTTAAATCGCTGTCGACGACAGGTCGAGAAAACAAAAACACTCTTTTACTGACCAACACATTTTCTAAAAAGCTACGCCAACGTACAGAGCCTTTTGATAAGTCGCCGTTAACAGCACCTTTATCATACATAAACCAACTACTACCGCCCTGAAATTGAGCCGAACGCAGTGCAAGCTCAGCCTCTTCAACTAATGCATCTTTGTCATTACCCTCTTCAAAGTAAGCTCCGCCTAAATGCAGGAAATCATCGGTGGTATCGATAAGACTGTCTATTCGGCTTAAGCTTGCTTTTAATAATTTTGCTGCCAGTTGATCTGCTTCTTTTTGCGAAATTTGTGGCACGACAACAGCAAACTGATTGTAAGAGCGACGTGAAAAGATGATATTCGCTTTGCTCACTAAGATTTGGTTGATGGTCGTAATAATTTGAGACAGTATTTCATTGAGCTCTTGCTCACCAATTTCTCGGCTTAACAGATCCAAATCTTCCATCTCAAACAGATACAAAACGCCCGGAGTCATCATGCCGTTGCTATTACTTAGTGCATCTAGGCGGTTTTTCAGAAATAGACGGTTTCCAATACCAGTCTCGGCATCTAAGAAAGTATTCGAGCGAATAAACTGATCAAATCGAGCGCGCTCTTTATGCGCTTCATAAAGCTCAAGCAGTAGCTGTGTCATAGCACGGTTTATCATCCTAGGCCTACCGTGCCCTTTCTCTGCTAGTGCTTTATCACGTTGACCGGTTAAGATCAGATTAGCCCGTTGAGCCAAACCTTCAATGCCGTTAAGTTGCTCTGAAAACCATCTAAAACCAAACCGCACAAATAACATCACTGCAATACAGCCTATGACAAGAATCATCCACTCGTAAGCACTGACTTCATGCTTATTAAACGGTTGAGGTAAAACCAGCACCATCTTTAGGTCATATTCTAGTTCGCTACTGTATCGCACACCCTGCTGCTGCGCTTTATCCTGCTTATATTCGAACAGTGTTTCAGTGCCCCTGCTAAGCACGAATGACTCTGCCTGATAAGCATGTAATAACGGTGGCAACCAATTATTTAGTTCCCACCGCTGTTCTGGCGCAATACTTACTGCGAATTGCTGCTGCAACATACTTTCAAGCTCTGAGACTTTTTGCTGTTGAAAGGCATATGTAAGCTGAAAGAAACTAAACATAGCAGTGATAAAACAGATAAAGGCAACTCCGGCTAATGACATTAGCCAAAAACTAGTGAGCTTCTTGGTAAGAATTCGAGTGAGTATCATGCTGTCCGCTTCCTGCAGGATCTTATACCAATTGTATTAAGTATTTGACCCGTTCAGAGCCTCTCAGTCTTTTCAATTCAAAGCGCATTGGTAAAGAAATGGTTATTCCCTTTTAAGCCAATGCAAAGCAGAAGTGGAAAGACTGAGGGGCTCACGTAGTGCGGCTGAGGTTAAACAAATTGGCAAAACACTTT
>NZ_JBFRMK010000019.1:16113-29155 GCF_041470405.1 Shewanella sp. 10N.286.45.A1 | reverse complement strand
GGCTTAACAGACATAAATGCTCCAGACATCACGCCCTAAGCTATCCATCCATGGGGCTTATGGCATAAATGTTCCAGACATCAAAAAGCCGCGAATTATCGCGGCTTTTGTTATTTCAATGAGCGAAACTCACCCTATTACTTTTTGATTAACCACCGAAGCCAACATCTTTAATATCGACCTGCTTAACGCTACCGTATTGCTTAGCAATTGGAGCAATTTTGGCGGCATTACCGATAATTACGAACTGTAAGTTATCTTTGGGAAAGTAAGTGTCGATCAATCGCTTCGACTCTTGCAATGTTAAACCATCAACTTTCGCTTGAAACTCATTGATAAACGCATCATCAAAGCCATACAGGTACATATCAGACATCAAGCCCGCTAGCTGACCACTAGTTTCATACTTAGGTGGAAACTGGCCTTTAACGTAAGCTTTAGCTGAATCTAGAGTCTTTTGATCTAAACCTTGTTCCCATAGACGATCATAGGTTTTAAGCGCTAAGTCGATAGTCTCTTTGGTCGTAGCAGTCTTAGTAAAGGTACTGATCCTAAACGTACCAGCGGCTGAATAAGCACTAAAGCCTGAACGTGCGCCATAAGTTAATCCTGCATTAACTCTTAACTCGTCATTGAGCCATGAAGTAAAACGCCCACCCAGAATAGTGTTGATCACTGTTAAACCAACAAAATCAGGGTTGTCGCGACTAATCCCCATACCGCCAACTAAAAAGGTGGTCTCAACTGCATCACCTTTATCAACTAACAATACCTTGTTAGCATCAAGTGTTGGCAAACCTTGTTTAAGATCCAAGGGCTGAATCGTTTCAGTGCCTTTCCAACTAGCAAACAACTGCTGCAACTTTGCCTTCATCTTAGCAACATCAAAGTCACCGACGACACTGATAGCCGTGTTCGATGGCTGATAGTAACTCTTATGAAAAGCTCGTAACTGCGATACATTGAGCTCGGCTAAAGACTTGCTATCACCCGAAGTCGCATTGCCATATGGATGGTCAGCAAAAATGAGTTTGTCATAGTAGCGACTAATCACTGCTCTTGGACTCTCTTTCGATTGCCCTAACCCTGCGATCTCGCGTTGACGTAACTTGTCGAACTCAGCAGCATCAAAGTCTGGCGATAGCAACACGCTTTGGATCAGCGGCAGCATGATGTCAGCATCTTTCGCCATAAAGTTAGCACTTAAGTAGCTACCCTCTTTACCTGCCCCACTTGAAAGACTTGCGCCGAGAAAGTCTACCTCTTGCTCTATCTCTAGCTTAGTTTTGCCTGCTGCACCGAGCATTAAACTCGCAGCAGTGACTTGGGCCACACCCGATGTAGTATCGTTTACCGCCCCAGCTCTTACCGTGGCATTAACCGTAATGAGTGGCACTTCTGTTTGCGGCATCAGATAAATAGTCAGGCCGTTATCAAGTGTTAATTGCTGATACGCAGGCACACTAAAGCTACCCGTATCTACGGTAGTGCTTTGCATGTCAGTGGCAGCACAGCCCGTAAGTGTTATCGCGCTTGCTATAGTCATAGCACTAACAAGTTGCTTTGTTTTCATCGCCAAAGGCGCAGAAACTGACAGTTTAGTGACTCTGTTGATTAATGTTTTCATTCGTCAGCCTCCTCAGTAGCAGCCAGTACAGCAACAGTTCGATTTGAACGCTTTAGGTAAGTTTGCGCCACGCGTTGAATATCCGCAGGCGTTACCTTGTTGTACTCTTGAGGAGCATTAAACAACTTATCGTAACTACCAAAGAACAGTTCATAAGTTCCTACTGTATTGGCTTTACCATTAATCGTTTCCATCGCTTGATAGAAGCCCATCAATTTGATGTTTTTAACCTTCTCCAGCTCTTGTTCAGTGACGCCTTCGCGACCAATACGGTTAATCTCAGCGATCATACTTTTCTCAAGTTCGACCGCTGTAATGCCTGGGTTAGCCACACCCATAACGTAAAACAGATTCGGGTCGAAAGACATTGGCATATAGGTTTCAACTTCAATTGCCAACTGCTTATCAACTAGCCCTTGATACATGCGTGAGCTATTACCAGTGGTTAGAATTGAAGACAACAGATCAAGCGCATAATAATCAGCATTTGAAGTTGCAGGCACATGATAACCGAGCATTACATTAGGTGTGCTCACCGACGCTTTTTGAACATAGACTCTACGCTCACCTTTCTGCAGTGGCTCAACGGTTTTCACCTCTCTTGGAGGAGCTTGTGCAGGAATAAGTGCGAGGTATTGGTTTGCTAAACGCTTCACTTCGGCAAGCTTTACATCGCCCGCAATCACGACAACCGCATTGTTAGGTGCGTAATAGGTCTTATGGTACTGAACCAGATCATCTAACGTCCAAGCAGCAATATCCGACTCGTGGCCAATCACCGACCAGCTGTAAGGGTGCGCTCTAAATGCTGCGCCTTTTAGCTCTTCTTGTAGGTTGCGCCAGTTAGAGTTTTCAAGACCGGTAAGACGCTCTGAAGCCACCACACCGCGCTCACTTTCAACCATTTCAGGGTTAATATCGAGGTTCTCGATGCGATCTGCTTCTAAATCGAAAATGGTTTCAATCGCATTAGCCGGAAACCAATCTGTATAAACAGTTAGGTTTTCCGTAGTGTAGGCATTATTTGCGCCACCAGCGGCTTCCATGGTGCGGTCAAACATTTTTGGGCCATACTTCTTCGCACCATTGAACATCATATGCTCAAAAAAATGTGATATACCAGTGATGCCTGGCACCTCATTACGAGAACCTACTTTCCAAAACAGGTACATATTAGCGTTAGGGATCGAACTGTCTTCTAACACCATTATTTTCATGCCGTTATCCAGAGTAAAACTCTGAATATCTTTGGCTTCCGTTGCTTGTACGGCGGATGCTGTAAATAGCATACCCACTGACAGTAACAATGCCTTTGTATAGCGCTTCATTATTCGCTCCTTGTTTGAGCACTTATGTTGTCATCACAAAATTTGACTGCATATTGCAGCTCTATCATCTAAATGACCTAATTCAGCTGATATAAAAAAGCAATTCGTACTGAAAATCAAATTTGCCTTCCCTTTTATTTGTAACGTTCAGTAAACATAGCGATACTTTTATTAATACCAATAGAATACCAATAGAATACCAAGAGAATAACTGGAGCGATTTTGTAACTCCGCAACTCAACTTACTAAACTGTCAATACGACCAAAAAGTACTCCATAAATATCAACAGCAGCAGTATTTTATGCTAGTTTGAATCAAGAAATTCTTTAGCTACTGCCTGACTATGCCAACTCAAAATGATTTTAATGCGCTTGATAATTTAGCCTGCAGTACTGAAGTGCACCTGCAGATCCTCACTCCAACACAAGCCATTCGCTTGCGCAGTAAACTCATTGGTTTGGACTCCGGGCGTTCTATCATTCTCACTCACGGTAACGATAAAGCTTGGGCAGCTGCTACTCCTTTTATTAGAGAACGACAGAGCGTGATCATGCGAGTGGTAAACAGCGATGAACAAGACGCTAATATTCTCGCTTTTAGGAGTAGCATTCAAAAAGTCATTACCGTTGTTGGTCGTTGGCTTATCATTGATTATCCCAAGGCTTTGCAAACGGTGGCTTTAAGGCAGCACTCTCGGATCCCCATCAATGTAACAGCCAATTTAGTCTGTAACACAAGCAATACCGTTGTTTCTAAAGGCGATCTGCGTGATATCTCCATAAAGGGTGGCGCTTTTGTTGGTGAGCAGATAGAAGGCTTTGAGCTTGATAGCCAGTATAAGTTGCAAGTTAGTCTTGATGAACAAAATGAAACTATCGATACCTTGGTCACCCTGAAAAACCAGCAGGAAGCTGAAGGGCAAGTAGAACAGATCCAATATGGCTTGATCTTAGAAGCCGAGCATGAAGAAGCTGAAGTGATGGTACAAAAAGTTATTTTGCACCATCTACTGCAAAACCCAAAAAACTAGCTGTCTGGAGTAGATTAGTAAGCTTTATTGCATTAATACCTGCTCTATCTTGAAGAGAGTTTTAGGTGACTTTAATTCTGTTTCTTCAGTAACAAGCAGTGCAAAATTGTCGGCAATAATCTCTTCAGGGTGAATAATGTAGTTGGTATTACGCCCCACTTGCTTAAAGAAACCTTTAAGGTCAGGCACAGCGATGATTTCTGCTTGCTGCGGGTCATAATCAGCTCTACTAGGCTGCTCGTCACGACCAACAATGACAAACTTAAAGGTTAAATAGTCAAAAAATTCACCGCCTTTTTTGACATCATATTGCTCAACATCTGAGTACAATATTGGCACTACCCACACAAGTTCGCCTTTATATTTTACTCGTATTGCAAAGTCATTTATCGGTGCATCTGGATTGGTGATCTTTTGCTTAGCCAAGTGACTTGGAAATTCAATATCACCGATATACTCATAACCAATAGCTTGATAGAGTGCTTGCTTTATTTCAGGGTTAAAACGCGAGTAGATATGCAGTAATTCATGGGCAATTAATCTAGATAACCCCTGCTTTTTAGCTAACTGACGAGCTTGTAAAATAATCGCCTGGCCCCGTGTATAAGCTGCGCCGCCCTCTTCCAACCCTGTAGTTTTAATGAATTGAATAGGATCAGGTAAGCTCACTTTTAACTCAGCTAATTTAGCGCTAATACTGTTAAATGCAACAGTAATAGTTTGCTGCTCTTGCGGCGTCCAATCTAAGGTTTGCTGCGCAACAAAACCAAGGTAATCGCCCTTTGACTGCGCACTACCTTGTTTCATTCGGGCATCGATATCAAACTGACTAACCCGTTGAACAAAGTCATCATTCAATGTCAGTAAATGAGTTGCTTCGGCTTTACTCAAAAACTCTATGTTGTAGATTGGTTTGGCCTGCGCCATGTGACTAAATAGCAACACAGCGACAAAACAACTGAGGAGAGATACTCTATTTAACATATTAAAATTCCAATAGATTGATAGCCGCTCCGCTTCAAAAATACCTTTATCAAAGCCGACTGAGCGGGAATAGGTTTATAGCCGTTTGGCAAAAATGCGTCCTGCCTGTATTGATAACCTCTAATGTCCAATGAGTGCTTTTAAATTTTAGAACTAATTGAGAACTGATTTAGAACTAATCGATAACTAAGAAGGTTTCGGTATTTTCCGCTCTAGCTTAGCCGCTTCTTTTGCTTCTCTTAAGTATTTGTCTTCTCTAGATTCTCGCTCATTAAACTGCTGTTGAGCTTTTTCACGCTGCTCGCTTTGCCAATCTCTTTGCTTTTCTTTAGCCAGTATCTCTTTTTCATGCTCAGCAGCCTTATTGGCAGCATCCTTTGCTTTTTGCAACTGCTCTTGCTCAATTGTTAAAGAGCGCGCTTTTGCCTCTTCAGCCTTGCCTGCCAGCATCGCCGGGTTACTTTCGTCACTTGCCTGTATGCCAGCACTGAAACCAAGAGCAAGTGGCAGAGTAATAGTCATTAATACTTTAGATAACGTCACTTATCGTTCCTTAAATAACAATCAAATAGCGAGCTAATACTATCTTATTTCACTTGCATTAAATATCAGCTATTTAATCCCGCTTCGGCCGACCTCCTGCATTAACCAACCTAGAAGTGCGGATTATGTCAATTTTGTTTTGCTAACCAGAACTGAATAAACTCTTCTGCTGGTAGTGGCTTAGAGAAATAATAACCTTGATGTAGGTGTACACCTCTCGCAAGCAGTGCCAAAGATTGTTCATGCGTCTCAACACCCTCTGCAATCACCTCCATCTTCAATGTCTTAGCCATTTGAATATAGGCATCTAATACCGGTGTGTTATTAGGTGACAACACTAAGGTGTCAACAAACAGTTTATCAATCTTAAGAATGTCGATATTCAGCTCTTGCAGATATGATGCTCCACCATAACCGGTTCCCGCATCGTCAAGTTCAATCATCACTCCAAGCGCTTTCAACCGCTCAAGATGTTGATTTGCCACCTCTAAATTTCTTAAAGGCAAACGTTCAGTAATTTCAAGCGCTATCTGATGAGTAGGAAAACCAGACGTTGCGAGCTGCTCTATATGGCAGCAAAAGTCTTCTTGCTCAACTTGCTCAGGAACTAGATTTAGACTGCATCTGAATTCGTCATCACCTGCAAATATCGGCTCCAAGTCTTCGGGGAGCTGCTCCAGCATCTGTATTGTTAACGGATTGATTAGTGCTGTGCGTTCGAGCTCATCAATAAAGCGCACCGGTGGAATCACCTCACCATTAGCTCTTACCCAACGAACGAGCGCTTCGGCTCCAACGATACGTCCTGTCGCGGCATCCATAATAGGCTGGTAAAAAGCGACAAGCTCTCGCTGACGTATTGCTCGCTTTAATTGTTGCTTGAGCGTACGCTCAGATCTTTGCAGTAATTTAAACAAATAGGCACATAAAAGCGACACAAAAAAAGATAGTGGCAAGCTAAATACCAGGTTATTAGTCATCATTTTTAAAATACGATTGCGGTTTACCTGAGAGGCAACGTAGAAAGGATAACGATCACTTTCAATACGAACGGTGCTAACTAAATCAACTAAAGGTTCCCCCATAACATAAACTAAACTGTCATTAGTTAGCCTAACTTCAACATGCCTGCACTTGGTACAGTCAGGGTCAAAAAACGCATAACTATCATCAAGCGTTATGCGAATGGCGCTGGTACTCTTCTTACCTATATAACCAAGAAACAGACTGCGACTATCCTGCTCCCTCCAGTTATAATTGAGTACCGCAAGCGGAAACTGGCGATTAACTTCATCGAGTAAAATTAAGTTTTCAAAGTTACGATCTTTTTGTGCTACAACGATCTGGCCAACTACAGAGCAATAAGTAAACCTCTGCTCTTGACTACTCCTAACAAAAAACAGTCCACCGTTAAAATGATGCAGTAGAAACTGCTCTAGTTCTGCTCGACCTTTATCATCACACTTCTCATAATTTAACTGTTCTAGTTTATACATATTACGCATAGCATAATTAAGCTTATGCTCTACATAATTTACCATCTGTTCAGCATCTGAGGTTACTTCTGTAATCACACGCCAATATGCCACAGCATACGACAGCAGCAGCATCAGTGAAAAAACACCTAGGAAAACACCAACAATAGGCAAAAAAAGCTTACTTCGAAACTGGGCCACTAACCACCTCAAGATTGTTGAATCTATTCCAGATTACCGTAATCGTGCCGCAATCGCTCTCATTAATTTAACAAAAGTTACGCCGCGACCTAGGTATTTAGAAATGCTCACTAAAATCACTCACAACAGTCAGCCACCAAACATAAAATCACTTAACGAGGTATCGTCTACACTTAGTTAACCAGCTAACACGTTAACAAAAAAATAAATTCACTTATCCGTACCTTTTTTATGATCAAAACTGATTTTATACAAAATTTTGTTGCTACATGTTTGTACAAAGCGTCAAATAAAGGTATTTTTGACGCTTATAGAACAAAGTATCTAAAACTCTAGATTTATTCACTTTTAATCAGTACCGACCATTAGAGTAATGTTATGAAGGAAAGGGAAAAATGAATATGCAAAAGTGGTCAGAGTTATACTCTCACCTATCATCTTCCAACCCTTCTCTTTCAGGGCAACTTATTCAATTAGACAGTGCAGAGCTACCTTCAGCCCTGGCTATCATCCAAGGTTATCATTTCCTTGCCGCCAACCAAGCGACCTTAAATTATTTCGAAAGTGCTGAACAAAACTTTGTCCATGCAACCCCCTATGATTTCTCCCCAAGAATACAATCATCAGGTAGAAATAGTGTTGAGTATGGACAACAAAAGCTCCGTGAAGCCGCTAAAGGCAATATAGTTGCCTTTAATTGGCTGCACATTAGCCAGCAAGGTACTGAGCTGCCGACCAAGGTAACGCTTTATCCAGTCAAGCTTAGAGATGAAAATGTTATTTTGGTACAATTTACTCCCATGGATAGACGGGGGAAACGTCGTACTCGCTCAAACAATGGTTTTGAAGGACTGCCCAAAGAGCTAATGTCGATAACACTAGAGGATAGTGCAGAAGCTGTATATATCACTAACGAAGACAATCGAATCTTAGCGGTAAACAAGGCCATGTGTCGTATTTGTGGCTATAGCGCTGAACATATGCTCGCCAAAACACCCAATGAGCTTGGCTTTGAAGCGATGCTCAATGCTAATCCTCTAAAAGAGAAAGGTAACTGGCAAGGCGAAGTCTGGAAATATCGCTCGGATGGCTCAAAATTCCCCGCTTGGCAGAGTTGCCGCCGGATCTATGCAGATGGCACTGTGTACTTCGTCAATCTATTCAGTGATATTAGCGAGAAAAAACGACTTGAAGCTAAGCTCACCCAGCAAGCGATGTATGACAAGCTAACCGGATTACCTAATCGATTTCATCTTATCAAAATTCTTAATAAGGCCATCGAAGATATTAAACAGCACAGTAGTATGATTGGTGCTTTAATGTTTTTAGATCTCAATGGCTTTAAAAATATTAATGATAGTTTCGGTCATGCAACTGGCGATAAAGTTTTACAATTAGTCGCGGCCAGACTAGAAACTTGCTGTCTTGAAGACGCAGAGATTGCTCGGCTCGGTGGCGATGAGTTCACCTTGGTACTACCAAAATGTAAAAATAAACAAGAGATCGAAACCTTCTCTGATTTAGTTCTTTCTTTGTTTGACGCTCCATTCGAAATCGATGGGCAAAAATTTTACCTCAGTACCAGTATCGGGATATCACTATTTCCACAACAAAGCCACGAAGCTAATCAGTTACTGAGTATGGCTGACACAGCCATGTATTCAGCAAAGAAAAGTCCCAATCACATTCGCTTTTACAATACTGCCATCAGAAAAGCAGCAGAGAAAAAATTACATATAATCAATGACTTGAGACATGCTCAGAGTTTAGGCCAATTTAGTTTAGTTTATCAGCAAATTGTCGACCTTGAATCCAACGAGATGATTGCCGCTGAAGCGCTACTGCGCTGGCAACGCAGCAACGGCGATATACTGGAAGCCAGTGAATTTATTCCGTTATTGGAAGAGACCGGCTCAATGGTCAATGTCGGTTTATGGGCACTAGAACAAGCCTGTACTCAGATGGCTCTTTGGCATACGCAGTACAATAATAAACTAAAAATCACAGTTAACATTTCAACTTCTCAGTTAGAACACCCTGACTTTGTCGCCATGCTAACCAAAGTGTTACAACAAACTCAGTTACCATCAGATAAACTGATTATCGAAATTGAAGAGTCTGCGTTAATTCGTAAACCAATTCTGATGTCTGCGGTTTTAAGCGAACTTAAACAGCTTAATATAGGCATCGCCATCGATGATTTTGGCGCAGGCCTCTCCTCATTAAGTCGCTTAGGTAGTTTGCCAATTGATTGCTTAAAAATTGATTCCAGCTTTGCAGATCGATTACATGAGCCTCAAGGAAAAGAACTATGCAAAGCCATGGTTCAATTAGCGCAAACTTTGAATATCTGTTATATCGCAGAAGGTATCGAAACCAAAGAGCAAAAAGAGTTATTAGCTACGATGGGGAAAGGGTTTGGCCAAGGCTACCATTTTGGCTGGCCTGCAACGGCTGAAGTGTTTGCCTCAGAAGCGCTAACCCAGCAAAATCTAAAGCGTAGATTTTAACGAATGGTTGAAAGATGGCTGCATCAAACACCTGAATAAATTCAGTATCGCCCCCTGCAAAAGCCGTGAATGAGGCAGCCACTTACGTCAGCTAAAATAGCTTACATGGCTATTAAACCCTATATTTCACTGGATTAGCGTGACCTAAATTGGGTTTTACTGAGTATTAGATGACATGATTCACAAATTCTAATTCTATTTATTATCTCTATATCGCTCACGCACATCTGCCGGCATTGAAGCCAACCTTTGCTCAACTAATGCAGCTAATGCATCGGTTAACGGTGTAACATCTTGCAGTGGCTCTATCGCCTTTAACATCATAGCACTCGCCTCTAAAGTTGATAAACTGTCACTGCGACTGGCTTTGCGAATGGTGTAATTAGAGGCAGATTCTAACTCAAGGTGCAGAGCAGGAAAGTCCGCTAGCCAAGGGTTTAGCTGCAACAACTTGTAAGCTTTTCTCCAGGTGCCATCCAACAGTAATAGAATCACCTCTTCGCCAAGTGAATTGCTACCAGCCAATTCGCTCTCATCTGATGGATAAACTAAATAGACTGGCTTGTCAGAATTGGTTAGATATTGCCTTAGTACAGAAAAATCCTCGGGTGTTTCTCCAACATAAACCTGTGTTTCAGGGATCACTAACTCCATTAAGCGCACACTATTTTTAGCATGACCAACTTCACTGGGATCTTGCAATACGATCAGTTCGGTTTTTACCTGCATTTTTCTAATACTGGCACACAGGCATGCTTTTAATGGGTAATAGCATGTAGGACAATCTGGACGAGACAAAAGTGTAAACCTTCTTCATTCCGCTAACTTGGTTGTGTTTAGTTTATACCAATTAGCTATGCTCTATCATTAAGCTTCACGCAAAAAAAACCTGCATAGATGGTTGCTCTATACAGGTCAAAGGGTGTTTCATCGTTAGCCGTAAAACAGCGCTAACTATAATTTCATCAGTCGCTTAATAAGCATGTTGCTCTTGATGCCAATGGTCAAAACGCGACATAGCCATCATAGCGAGTAAGATTATCGCTAACCCTCCCATGACCAAAGCTACCGCGTAAGGTGCCGGAATACTGGTTTGTTGTACTAGAGCAGTCAGTAGTGATGCGCCACTCATCTGGATGAAACCTAACATCGCAGTTGCAGTGCCCGCTCTTTCTCCAAATGCAGATAACGCCATACTCGTTGCAGGCCCTAGCAACAATGCAAAACCAATACAGAGCAACATCATTGGCAACATAAAGCTAAATGCCGCAGCTAACCCATGCTGGGGACCGAATACCTGCACTAACACTTCGGTTGCAGCTGCAACCAGCATGAAACTGAGTGCCAGAATAACCGTCGGGCGGTTCCCTAGCTTTTTAATCACTACTGGAGCGGCAAAACAAGCAACGATATTAACCGCAGCATTTAGGCCGAATAGGCCACTAAAGGTCAACTCTGACACACCAAGGCGATCTATCAACCAAACTGGAGCATAAGAAACATAGCTTAAAATGGCCGCCATCCCGGCCATACAAGCAAAGGCATAGAATAAAAAGTGAGTTTCAACAATCACTGGCTTATAACGAGCCCAGCGATATAGCGGCCCTGAACTAACAGTGTTCTGTGGGCGCGTTTCTGGAAGGCGGTAGCCAACAAAAACTAGAATAAGAATTGCGTACAGTGTCATAAACACAAACGTAGATCGCCAGCCAAATTGCAGTGCCAACAGGCCGCCCAATGTTGGCGCTAATGCAGGGATAACACATATCATGCCGTTAAGGTAACTGTAGTAGCGAGCCCCCTCTTTTGGAGAAAAGCAATCACGTACAGCACTAAAAACGACGATAGAGGTTGAGCAAGCAGCCAAACCTTGCAACACACGTGCAAACTGAAGCCATTCAAACTCAACGGCAACAGCAGCTAGCATACTACTTGCTGCATAAAGGATAATACCGCCTAACGCGACAGGCCTTCTGCCATATCTATCGGCTAAAGGACCGATCAATAATTGCCCTGTCCCCATCGCAAAGAGGAACAACACCAAAGTCGACTGGATTTGGCTCGCTGAAACTGAAAACTCTGCCGCCATGGCTGGCATAGAAGGAAGGTAAATATCGATAGCCAAAGGACTAAGAACCACCATCGACATTAAAATAGGTAATAGGTTACGACGCATCATCTTTCTCAAATAAAGGAAACGTGACTATATTAATCAAACCATGGTATGAACAGAAATGATATTATTTCCATAATGAATTTCCATTGAGGAATATCTAGTGAAATTAGAGAATTTGGCCCGTATCGACTTAAACCTGCTGGTAATACTGCAAATACTGCTTGAAGAGCAAAGTGTAACTCGAGCCGCCAACCGTTTGCATGTCAGCCAGTCTGCATTGAGTAAAAGTCTCAATAGACTGCGTGAAACCTTAGGTGATCCGCTTTTTCTGCGCACAGCTCATGGTTTGAAGCCAACCGCTCACGCCGTTCAACTAGGAAAAATGCTGCCACAAAGCCTACAAAGCCTATATCAACTGACTTTACCACCTAGCTTTGAGCCCGCTAGCAGTAGCAGACAGTTCTCATTTGCCATGGTTGAAAGTGCATATGAAACACTCATCCCCTATTTTATAGGCCCGCTACTCACCAAAGCACCAAACCTTAAGCTCGATAGCTATGTCTGGACCGAAAACTCGACACTAGCAATCCAGCAAGGGCAGATAGATTTTGGAATATCTGGCCGAGATCTGCATCCTCAGTCTGCTTTTCAGGTAGACAGGCTTCCCGATGGAATAGCGCATCAAACTCTCTTTACTGACGAACAAGTTTGTCTGGTTCGAAAAGGCCACCCATTGCTCGCCGCAATAGCTGCTGGCCATTGGAACCGAGAGATCTACCTAGAGATGTCGCATGTGCAAGTACGCTGTGAAGGGAATGATTGGTGGGCGCTAGACTATCACTTAGCCGACTTAGGTCATCATCGTCGTATTAGCACCACGGTGCCTGATTTTTATGGCGCAGCCAGTATTTGCGCCCATAGTGATCTGATATTCACACTACCTGCAAGCTTTGCCAAACATGCACAAAAACTATATCCATTAGCAGAACTGTCTCTGCCTTTTGATTTCATGCCACTTGCTTATGTACTTTTATGGCACCAAAGGAACGATGACGATCCTGGGCACCAATGGGTTAAGAACATTATTTGCCAAAGTGTTTCTACAGCTTTTAGCTCACCAGACCTCAAGGAATTTACTGAAGTTAGTAGCAGTTGAGCTTTCACGGTTATTTTTTACCACCGTTTATTGGTTGTTCTAACAAGGCGTAGGCTATGCGGTTTAGTCAT
>NZ_JBFRMK010000019.1:0-15373 GCF_041470405.1 Shewanella sp. 10N.286.45.A1 | reverse complement strand
AGCAGAAGTGGAAAGACTGAGAACCTCACAATGCGCGGTCTTAGGGTTAAAAAATGAAGCTAGAAAGATCACCAGCCCCTAATCAAGATTAACCTTTATTAACGTGATATCAGCTTAGTTTATCGGCACTATGAAAGTCATTAGCTTTCCCATTCAGTCAGTATTCATCTTTTTAGTGTAAGCTAATGATCAAGCAATTTTGGAGAACATATGATTTACAACCAATTTCAAAGCAGTTCAATGCAAAACCGATTTTCAGGCTCTCGCGGTTGGCTAGCATTCGTTATCGGTTTAGCCTTTATGACCTTAGCTTTAGTCGCACTGCCATTTCTATTACTTTTTGGTGCCATCGCCTTTATTACTTTAAGCCTTTTTGGTCGTGTCTATTTGAAACGTCAGCTCGCGCGTTTCCAAAAACAGCAGGCCGGACAAACATTCCATAGAGAGAGCAATCAGCAAGCTGACGCTTTCAGCGAGACAGCTTTTAAAGAGACAGCTTTTAAAGATAGCCCACCTCAATCAGCAAGAGCTGGACGTACTTTCGAGCACAACCCTAACGAGTAAGCTTCATTGCAGATGCGCTGCGGGGCCTTGATAGCAAGGCCTCAAAACGCTGCCAATGTACCGCTTTACTATCAGAGTCAAATTCCACCCAATCAGCGACAGCATCTTCACCTACGCTATAATTGATAATGTAAGAGCGATTGCAGTCAAAGAAACGTATACGCTGTTCAGCTCGCGAATGAGTATAAAGCGCATCATCAGCCAATAACCTTATAGCCTCTTGCTGATCAATTTTTTTATCTGTCAGTAACTTACTAACATGATTTTCAAAGTATCCCAGTCGTTTAATACACGCAAAAACTTTGTGAAATAACACCATATCGGCATCAAGTCCTGCTAAGGGCATTAATACATCGCGTTCAAAATTAACGATTTCTTCGGCTGTCATCAGTAAGCGGAGTGCATAATTAGCACTGCCTTCAGCTAAGAAAGAAATTGGACTATAGAGCGGGTAAACAGAATACTCTAGCCAACCTTTTTCTTTAACTAACAACTGCTCCTGCAAGGCATTAAACACATGATGACCAGGATAGCCTTCGTGAGTGGCAAGCTCCAAGTATCGATCAATTGTAAGCGGCTGATCTTGATTGAGTTGAATAAGGCTATGATAATCACCTTTAAACCAGTTGTAGGCGGTCCAGACTTTGTCATTAACATACTCTATTTCACAACTCTCATTTTCTGGCAGTGCGAACTGTAACTTCGTTAACTCTCGCGCCTTGTCGACCGCCGCATTAAAGACGGCTGCCGCCTTATCTTTAGGTACGATGTAACTATCTTTAAATACATTAAACCGGCTCTGCAAACTCCCAATGCCAGGCAATAGTCGATCGAGCTCAAGGTGTATTGCTTTTAATTCATCTCGCTGAAAATTAGCCACAGAAGAGTCATATAATCTTGCAGCCTCTTCATCAAAGCTAAGCTCCTTACCCTCTAATAAGTCTAAATAAGCACCAATAGATAACCACTGTTTCTCTAAAAAGTTATACCGTGCTTGTAACTCTGCATTAAACTTTTTGCCCCCCAACACATTAAGTAACTGAGTGCCTTCTTCAAACTGCGATCTAAGCGCTGTCATGGGCTGCCAATAGGCTTCTTCCTTCCAAACCCTTGGGCCAAAATAGGCGTCAATATAAAGGTCATCGTGCTGCCCAATCGCCAGTGCCAATCGGACATAGCGCTCTGCAAAATGATTCAACTCAATATTTATACTTTTCAAGGAAGCTAAAGAGATAAGAATAGAATTGGCTTCATTAGTGGCAGAGTAGGACATATAGCGCTCCAATATTTATTTGAAGCTAATGTACACAGATTGCATAATGTATACAAGAGGATTTTAACAAACAGCAGAGTGAAGAGTGTACAAAATAACATGCAGTGTAATTATCTATATAAAATTCAATAGTAGAATAAAAAAATAACTGAAACTACTATTCCAAATTTTATACTTAAAATAAAGGTAACTGCAGAAAAAGCATCCAGGTTAAATATTAGAGGTTATCACTCTAAAATTGCAACAAATGAGGTGAATATTCATAAAGAATCGAGCCAGTATTTTCAGATTGCATCTTCAACTAGCATGGGGGAAAGCTAAAACCCTATACGACCTAACTCAGTAATTCAGCGGCTTTTATTAATGCTTCTTTCTCTTGTGGCGAAGTGGTCATCTGCATCACAGACAAAACCTGCTGTTCAAGTGATGTCCACAAAGGCTCAATAACTGCCAACTCTTCTGCATTTGCATGCTCTTTAGCGAGTTTGAGTAACGAGGCTGATGCAACCACGTCGATGCGACCAAGTACACCATCGGCCAGAGCGATACTTAACTCGATCATGGCTGGCACGCTATGACCGTACTTTATCACTTCACGTAAATAACCTTCAGCCTGCGTGTAATCCTCTATCAGGCCAGTATCATCATGCAGCATTGTTTGCGCTCTGGAAAACATGGCATCCACCTGCCCTTGTTCAGCAGCTTCGGCTAACCAGTACTCACTTTTGATCGCATCAACTTCACAGCCTTCACCACGAGCCAACATCAGAGCAAGGTGAAATTGTGCGTGTGGAAAACCTGCTTTTGCTGCACGGCTGATATATTTATAAGCGCACTGCAAATCTGATTTCTGGTAATAAAGTACCCCTAAGTTAGCCATCGCTTCAGACTGCTCTAACTTTGCGGCCTGGCTTAAATACTGCTCTGCAAGCTCTATATCAGCGGTAAAATGTTGACTGCCAACTAAGTAAAAATAACCGAGTAGTGCCATCGCATTGGCAACGCCCGCAGCGGCCGCTTTGGCAATTGCCTGCTCACCTGCAATAACATCAAACTCACCACTATAGCCATGAATTAATGCGACTCCATGTTCAAAAAGTGCATTAATATCGTGCTCAGCAGCCTGAGAAAACCAATAGCTCGCTTGCTTGAAAGATGCGCTAGAACGCTCCTTTACACTGTCCTCACTCCGTTCTTGCAAAGCGAGCTCCTGCTCCCTTTGCATTAGCGCCCGCGCTTTGAGTGACATTCCCACCAAATATTGTGACTCAGCATCTCGCTCCATCACTGCGCGGTAACAGAGATCTCTACCCGCTAAGGCATCAAACTCTTCAAAGTAATATTCAGGAGTGACATTGCCAGTGACTTGCTTAAACAAGGTGTCCACGAGCTGCAACAGGTTCTTAATCGCTCGTTGACTAAGCTGCTGCAGTTGTTCAGGCGTTAGATGATACTTTTCAGGGTGCGCACCACGGTTACCGTCTGTGCGTAATTTATGCAGTGCTCGAGTGGTTTTTACATCGATTAATCGACGTTGATTCAGTAGTTCTATTCGGTCGTAGAGGTTGGGGCTATCAAAATGAATTGAACGTTTCTCGGCCAGCAAACTAGTAAGCTTGTGGCTAAAGCTTCTTACGTGTAGAAGCGCCTGAGTAGGTACATCACTAACAAAACTTTTGGCTTTACGGTAGTCTTGCCCCAGCTCTGCCGAAAACTGATTAACGAATTCAATATCGTTTAACAAGATACACTCCTACGCCGCTAGCGGCACCACACAGTGATATATTGAAACTCTATCACGAGCATTTAACTCAACACCCGTGATAAAGTTGATAAGCAATAGCCGTAATTACTGCTCTAGATTGCCCTGCACATCAGAATCATCACGTGAAACCATGTACAAACGGAACAGTGCTACGTTCACAAATAGGCCGAAGAAAGCCACAATCACTTCGCCAACAAGCTGCAAAGGCACACCGCCAAGCTGTGTAGCCAGAGCCAATACCCCACCAGCAAGTGAGATAGGGATATAGATTAACAATACAGTGATAGTTTTCAGCGTGATTGGTCCGCTAAAAGTGAAACTACGCTTAATCGCTTCCAGTGGCGTTAATCGCTCTACAACCACCATGAAGTTAACATAGGCAAGTCTAGCAAATAGATAAATGCTTAATACTAAACCAATAATCCCTAGCATTGGGTTAATTGCCAGCAACACAATAAATGGACCTACAACCGCTAAACCTGAAAGTACTCCGGCTAACAAAAGAGTGGGCACAAAATTTAGACTGGTTTTTAAGATCATTGCATTACTTGGGCTATGCCCTTGTGAGCGGATCTCTAAAAACAGTGTCAGAGCGGCGATAAGAAAAGAAAAAACCAACAGCAACACCATCATAGCGACCATATGACTAGTGCCAAACTGTGGGTTTTCAAGATCGGCAGCGTTAATTTCTAGGCTCAACCATAGCTGTATACCCACCTGGATAAACAATACAGGAACCAGTAGCGTTGCTAATTGGCTAATATTATTACGAAAAAAATTAAAAGCTTGAGTCAAGATGGCTGATAATGACATAGGGTATTCCAAACATTGAAATTGAATAACACGAATTAGGGCTAAGGATACCCAAATTTGGTAATTAATGCACAGTTCAAATCACGTATTTACTATTTCTAAAAAGTAAAAAAACTGCAAACAAACTGTTAAAACCGTTAAACTAACAAAAACTGCAACAGATAAACCTTAAAGGATAACCCTCATGAAATTATTGACTGCAACGTTTCTCGCTATGCTTAGCCTTGTATCGACTCAGGCTTCCGCTTACGGGTTAGACTCGCTAACAGAAGTGACCAACGCCGTATCTAAGCCATCAGAATCAAGCGACTTAGTTGGCAGTGTCATGTCACAACTAGGTTTAAGCCAGGACCAAGCAGAAGGCGGCTTAGGTAGCTTGCTATCATTGGCACAGTCTTCTTTGGGCAGCAGTGACTTTAGTTCTATTTCAGATTCAATCCCGGGTATCGACGGCTTACTAGGCGCGGTGCCTGAGCTAGACAACGAATCAGGCATGTCTGGTCTACTATCCAAAGCTGGCGGATTCGGTGAATCATTACAGGGCGGAGCAATGGTTTATGATGCCTTCGAAAAGCTAGGGATCTCTAAAGATCTTGCAGCGCCTATGGTTGATATCGTTAAAGGCTACCTCGATGCGAATGGTACTTCTGGTACTTCAGATCTTTTGATGAAGGGTCTTGGCGCTATTTTATAAGTCCCTTACCATCTTGGTTTATGCTATTAATATAAACCAAGATGGAACTCTCTCTTTGTTTGCTGCTCTAATTTATAGTCACCGCCATAGCATTAATACATCGTTTATTGAAACCAATACAAACTTACCATTAAAAATCTATAAACGAGACAATTGTAGCCATACTTATGCTTGTCGACGCTACTCATAGCAAGCAACATAACAACGCTAAAATGCCATGGCCTTCACCTAATGAGGATTTTATATGCTTGCCAAGCTAAAACAGTTTTTTGAATCCCCTAATCAGACATTATCTGCCGAGGAGCAAGCTCATCATCTCAATCTCGCAGCTGCAAGTTTACTGTTAGAAGTGGTTATGGCCGATGAGACCATGTCAGATGAAGAGGCAAAGATACTGCCCGAGCTGCTTACCACCACTTTAGGTTTGTCAGTAAATGATGTCGACGCGTTAATAAAAGACGCGACCGTATCACAAAGTAATTCGACCTCTTTATTCGAATTTACCCAAGCGATTAATGACAGTTTTGATATTGAACAAAAACAGCAGTTAATCTTAGCAATGTGGCGCCTTGCTTATGCAGACGGTCATCTGTGCCAATATGAAGACCAGATGATCCGCCGTACTTCAGAACTACTCTATTTAAGGCATAGCGAGCTGATTCAAATGCGTAATCTTGCCATTGAAACACAACAGCAATCTTAAGGTATTTAGCAGCCTACTTGCTTACGATTTAAATGCGTTTTTTGTAGCCACAATATTGGAAATAACACTAGCATTAACAGTATGGCGTAAGCCATATTCCAACCTAATGCAAAACCAATAACAGCACATAAAATACAACTAAGCGCGACTAATGGCAGGTAGCGCTTACTCAGCAGTTTTGCGGCGGCAAACATAGCCGCCAAATAGATAATCACAAACACCCCATTGCTCCAAGCAATTAGATCTTCTAATTGCTGGCCAGTCACATAGGTCAGAATTATCACCAATGCCATTGAAACCAATACCGCGATTGATGCCCGAGCAGGAGAGTTGTGCTGATTGAGCTGGTTAAAATACTTGGGTAACACACCGTCACGGCTAAAACTCCAGATAAGCCTAGAGACACTGGCGGTATAGACATTAACAGTCGCCAAACCACTGACAATCCCTAAAATGCCTATCACCTGCGCGCCATAACCACCCAATAAGCTATCAAACGCCCCGACCATTGCCACCGGTGTTTCACTTGGCACCACAAGCAACAGTAATGTACAAGCTAAATAGACAACACCCACCAGCACCGTACCAATAAGCATAGCCGGGATCATATCTCGCTTAGGGTTACGAAAATCGCCCGCCAAATGCGTCATCGCTTCAATACCAAGAAAACTCCAAAAAGCGATACCGACAGCCGCCATCACTAAACTCACGTTAGGGCTATCTTGATGGGTAAAAGATTCAAGCTCTGACAAGCTCATTCCCACGCCACCAAACAGTGCCACCACCACAGAAACAATGGCAAGAGTTAATGCAAATTGCAGCTTGGCAGAGACCTGAATACCTCTTAGGTTTAACAGCAACAATATACCAAGCAGTAACAATTCAGTCGCCACCTGCGCCCAGCCCTCTATCGGCACTAATGCATTAACAAACTGAAAAGTCATCAGAATTGCAGCAGGCGCTCCGATAGGCACCACCAGCAGAAACATTAATCCGATGGTTCGACCCGCAGTTCGGCCAAAAGCCTTTTCGACAAAGTACGCAGGGCCAGCGGCATGGGGTAGCACACTGGCTAAACGGCCAAATACTAAGGTTACTGGAATGATGGCTAACGTGAGCACCAACCATGCGATTAATGCGCCGTGTCCCGCAGTGACTATGGTCATTTGCGGTAGGATAAATACTCCGGTGCCCAACAAAGTGGTGGCCATCAAGCCGGCACCTTGCCAACGTCCTATTGTTGCTGATATTTGGTTCATCTCATATACTCACTGACTTCAATGGCACTATTATAATTCTACACTGAGCTTCAATCTGCGCTTATTCGCAACCAAGTTCACCGAATATGCCGTCACTTTGTCGGTTGCCCTCTCATTTACAGTCATTATGTTGGATACGCTATGGATAAGTTTGATAACGCTATTGTAACGGCACTAAGAGCTGATGCTCGTCGTAGCATTTCAGATATTGCAGCAGAGGTTAACCTATCTCGCTCCGCTGTCACAGAGCGAATTAGAAAGATGGAAAAAAACGGTACCATTCGTGGTTACCAAGTCCTACTCAGTGCCTCGCAAACAGAAGGGGTAACGGCTTACTTTGAGATCCGTCATCAATGTCCGAACTGTGCAGACATCGTCAAAGTATTCCGTACCATTCCAGAGATAATGACCTGCAGAGGCATTACTGGCGATATGGATCTTCTGGTTTATGTGAGTGCATCATCAATGAAGCGATTACATCAAATTCGTGAATTTATCGACGCTCACCCCGATATAACTAAAATTAAAACCCATGTGGTAATGAGCGAATGGATTGATAATCAAGGCTAAAAGCAAAATTCAGACTAGGATTGAATCGAGTTGGTATAAAACCAAAGCTGATCATATTCCTTTGCGCTAAAGCAAGTTAAACTAGCATTATCATTGGGATGGTACTTATCTATGCAAACTGAACATACAGCTGAACTGAATTTGTTATGGGGCACATTGATCTTAGAGGAGCTTGCTCGTCTAGGCGTTAAACATGTGTGTATGGCGCCGGGCTCTCGCTCCACGCCACTCACTCTTGCCGCCGCTAAACAGACAAACCTCAGTCAGCATCTGCATTTTGATGAGCGTGGACTCGGCTTTATGGCACTAGGATTGGCTAAAGCTAGCGCGGCTCCGGTGGCGATAATTACCACTTCAGGTACCGCAGTTGCCAACCTATATCCAGCAATCATTGAAGCTTGGCTAACCCAGGTTCCGCTTATTGTACTGTCTGGTGACCGTCCGCCAGAGCTGATTGACTGCGGCGCTAACCAAGCCATCACTCAGCCTGCAATATTTGCCCAATACGCTAAGGCACTCAATTTACCAACGCCTGATCTCAACATCAGTCCGGCAGCGCTTTTAAGCAGTATCGATGATGCAGTGAGTAATCAAACCCAACCAGTGCATATAAACTGTATGTACCGTGAACCACTCTATCCCGCTGAACCACAGGCTGATTTTAGCCAGTATTTAAAACCTGTCGCTCAATGGCAACAAGGTAACACGCCCTATATTCAGTACGCTGCGCATACCGCATCACAGCTGCCGACTACTGATGCATTAGCCCGATTTGTCCATGGCAAAGGGGTGATTGTGGCGGCGACACTGCCTCCTGAGCATAATCCAGAGCAACTCATCGCACTGTCTATTAAGCTCGGCTGGCCAATTCTGACCGACGCGCAATCGCAGCTTAGACAAAACAATGCAGCCATTGGCAATATCGATCAACTACTACTGCATCCAAAGTCTCAAGCGATATTAGCGCAAGCAGAAAAAGTACTGGTGTTTGGCGGTCGTATTTTATCAAAACGGCTCATCAGCTATTTGAACGAAAAACCGTGGAAGGATTACTGGCAAGTCTTGCCTCAGCAACAAAGGCTCGATCCTAGCCATAAAGCTAAACAACAGTGGATAGCCAAAGCTGATACCTTTAGCCAGTTGCCATGGCCACGCTCCTCTGAGGCGCAGTGGGCACTGCCGCTCACGCAGCATAATGCCGCGCTGGAGACGTTATTTAAACAACAGATAGATCATGCCGATTTTGGTGAAGCGCAGGCCATTAGAGCCATAGCCCAGCGGCAAACTGCAGCCCAGCAGTTGTTTATTGGTAATAGCTTACCTGTGCGCTTATTTAATATGTATGCGCCTATTACAGCTGATTACGCCAACGTGTTTACTAATCGCGGCGCGTCAGGAATTGACGGCTTGTTAGCCACGGCGTCGGGAGTGGCGGTGGCAGATAAAAAACCCACGACATTAATTATTGGTGATATCTCGCAGTTGCATGATCTCAACTCACTGGCGATTGCCCGAACGGTCACTAGTCCTTTTGTCATTGTTATTCTCAATAATGATGGTGGCAATATATTTAACCTATTACCTGTTCCTAACGAGCAACTCAGAACTGACTACTACCGTTTATCTCATGGTTTAGAATTCGGTTTTGGTGCTGCCATGTTTGGTTTAGCTTATAACCAAGTCGATAATCTCGAAGATTTTATTGAATCTTATGAGTATGCAATGACTTATGCTGGCCCATCAGTTATTGAGGTTAGCGTGTCGCAGAATCAAGCGAGCGATCAAATTGCTGCCATAGCCACTTGGATAAAACAGAGTTAATGCTAAGTTATCGCTGCCAAGGTCAACCTAACAACCCTGCCATAGTGCTACTGCATGGTTTCTTAGGCGATAAACAAGATTGGTTAGCGGTCACCGAAGTACTCGCTGAGCAATATTACTGTATTAGCATTGACCTGCCCGGCCATGGTGACAGTCTCAATCAGCCGCTGCCGACGCCAGGGTTTGAGACTTGTTGTGAGCTCATTGAGCAAACAGTCGCAACACTAGGGGTCAAACAATATCATCTGATCGGTTACTCGCTCGGCGGCCGCATTGCACTGCATCTGGCTCGCCGCTATCCGAGTTGTGTACTAAGCCTTATCCTAGAGTCTTGCCATCCAGGTCTACAATCCGAGCAAGATAAAGCACAGCGAAAAATCAATGATGCGCAATGGGGAGATAAGCTCGCCCAACTTGATATCACAACGTTTTTGACCCAATGGTACCAACAAGCTGTATTTGCTGATTTGAGTAATCAACAGCAACAAACGATGATTAAACGCCGCAGCGGCAACCAAGGCGTAAACCTAAGTAACTGTTATCAAGCCACCTCACTGGCACAACAAGCTGACTTGTGGGATACACCTGCAGTTATTAATGCGCCCTGTTTTTTTATTGCAGGCTCCGATGATAACAAGTTTCTGTCACTCGCCACGTGCTGGAAGCAACAATACCCACTCAAGCTTTATCCTGTGAATGCCAGTGGCCATAATGTTCATAGCGCAGCGCCTGACACCTTTAGTCAGCTAGTTTTGCGGCTACTGAAACCCCTTGCCGTTAACCCAATATTACCTAATAGGCCTCTAAATGATTCTGAGTAAACTTAGCCTTTATCAATTCAGTATTGAACTGGATCGATTACTGCCAGTGGGTAAACAACGGATAGATAATCGTAGCGGCTTAGTTCTTGCCGTGACAGCCACAACAGATTCTAGCGAACGCACTGAATATGTTGAGATCTCGCCCCTTTCTGGTCACGATGTCGATGGCAATCCCCTCACAGGTTTTAGCCAGCACTCCTTAGCCCAAACCGTTACAGAACTAACTAACAACTTACCCTTACTACTGCAACAGCCTGTCGATACGCTGCTAGATTTAGCAGACAATACTGAGCAGCATGCTATCGCCTTTGGTTTAAGCTTAATGCACGCCAAACTGATGGGCTCACTTAACGGCCATAGCCTAGAGAGTCGCACAATACCACTTATCTATCGCAACCAAGATGAACCTCTGAATGCTGTTGCTCAGCGGGTGGCCGCACTTGCCAGCAATGTCCATGCAGTAAAAGTCAAAGTGGCGCAGACATCGCTAGAAGATGAAATCCAACTTATTCATCAGATCTTAGCGATTCGGCCTGATCTCAAACTTAGGCTAGATGCCAATCGCGGCTTTGAGTTACAACAAGCAATCGAATTTATCGCCTGTATCCCGTTACATGCCATTGAGTATATCGAAGAGCCCTGCAAGCAACCGAGCGATAATCCTAGTTTTTATAAAGCCATAGAGGCACCTTGGGCACTTGATGAGTCACTCAATGACCCAGACTACCAATTTGAGATGCAAGCAGGACTTTGCGCCATTATCATCAAGCCTATGCTGCTAGGTAGCTTAGATAAACTACAAGCATTGCAGCATGTTGCTAATGAACACGGAGTACGGAGCATTCTGAGCTCAAGTTTAGAGGCCAGCTTAGGCATTGATGCTCTGAGTCGCCTGGCTAATATAGCAACACCGGATGAGATCCCTGGTATAGACACTTTAGCTGCCTTTAGCCAAGACTTACTGCAAAGCTCAGGCAAAGCTAAATGCCTAGAGCTGAGCGACCTACAACTGTTATTAGCGTTGTAGTCCGAGATGTCACAACATAATGCAGACAACATAATGATCTCGCCGATCCATCAGCGCGCAGCCATAGCACCTAATACCGCTGCTTACCGTATCGCAGAGCTAAAAGTCAGCTACCAAACCTTCAGTCAACAAGTGCTGGCTATCGGCGAACAGTTGATACAAGCTGGCGTACAACGAGGCGATAGAATTGCCTGCATCGGCCATAACCAACCAGAATTACTCACGCTATATTGGGCCTGTGTTGATCACGGTATGTTGTTTTGTCCTATCTCACCACGATTCGCACCCAAGCAGCTACTAGAGCTGATCCACACTCATCAATATGGTTACTGCTGGTTAGCCGACAGTTCAAGTAGCAGCCCCACCCCAGCGCTGCGTGCGGCACTTAGTAACGATATTACTCAGCAATTAAATCTCGATTTTACTCAGCACAGCAGAGCTTCAGCACCAGTACCAGTACCAGTACCAGCACTAAACATTGACCCAAACCAAGGCGTCAACGCCATTCTCACATCTGGCAGCACGGGCTTACCTAAAGCTGCCGTACATAGTTTGGCGAATCATATCGCCAGTGCGAATGGCTCAAAATCGCTTATTGATATCACAGCAAAGGATAGTTGGTTATTGTCGCTACCACTGTTTCATATAGGTGGATTAGCGATTGCCAATCGCTGTGCACTCGCCGGCGCCTGCGTGGTATTTGAAGACAAAAAAATTAGCCTGGCAATACAATTAGGCCGCGACAAAGTCAGTCATCTATCACTGGTCAGCGCCCAACTGCAACAGCTGCTTACCAGCGATAACTGCGATCTTAGCCAAGTAAAAGCTATGCTACTGGGTGGCGGCGTGATCTCAGCCGATCTATTGCAGCATCTCGACACGCTTAACATAGCTGCCTTTACCAGCTATGGCATGACAGAGATGAGCTCGCAGATCACCACAGGTAAAGCACGTGCCGATGGCTCTAGCGGTACAGTGTTACCCAAGCGAGGACTCAAAATCGTTGATGGTGAAATATGGGTAAAAGGCGAGTGTTTGTTTCTCGGATACCTTAAAAAAGACTCGTTGAAAAGAAACGGTCAAACCCACGACGGTTATAGTCGGCCGCTAAATAACGACGGCTGGTTCTACACCAAAGATCTGGGCCATTGGGATGAAAACGCCAACCTATGCATTGATGGCCGAGCCGACAACATGTTTATCAGTGGCGGCGAGAATATCCAACCAGAAGAGATAGAAGCAGCGCTAAAGCTACACCCACAGATAGATGACGCCATTGTCTTTGCCATCGCCGATGACAAATTTGGCAGCCTACCCGCAGCAATAATTAAAATCGCGAGTCATTCGACAGGCCAACCATCAGAAGCCGAGTTGAGCAAATTTCTCGTCAACAAAATTGCCCGCTTTAAAAGACCAAGGCAATATTACCCATGGCCTGATATCTCCACAGTCGGGATTAAAGTTGTGCGCAAGGAAGTGGTTGCAGCCGTGCTTTACTAGTCCATAAATTCATGTAAGTTACATTATAAATTATAACAGGCTATAAATATTCTTATAGCCTGCATAAATACAAACACCATCATTTACAGAGTAAAAATTAGATTACACTCAAGCATGAATTAAACAATTAATGCAAATAAAACAACATTGAATTACCTTGCAATAATTTATTTTTCAGCTCGATAACTAGATAAGCTATTTACGCAACATTTCAAATACGTATACTACCCTTAATTAGCAATCATTACTTATAAAACAAGCATAAATAAATTATCGTGGTGCTTCTGAATCACAATGTACGCCATTGGCTCCATTATAGGGGCCATTAGCTTTCCAAACTCGATTACACTCAGTACCTATTTGGTCTCTTCTTATTCTAGTATCTATATCTTTAGCCACTAGAGGAACAAGCGTACTCTTTTCTTTATACCTTGTAACACCATCAGGATCAACATTGTCCCATCCCCATATAACATTCCACCCACTAGCACATGCTCCAGGGCTACGAGCCCATGTTGATGTAACTGACTCATTATGATGTTTTGTATGAACATATCTGTTGTTCACAACATATCTTTCGGAACTGGAATATCTACATGTTGTTTTATATTGAGTGTATGGCTCACTTAATATAGGGGTCTCTTCATAACTCCAGCCTCCAGCATTAGCATTGAAACAAGTAACAGCAAAAGCAGCAATAGCGCATAGTTTTAGCTTATTCATTAACAAATGTCCTTATTATAATATTAAAAAAATAACTATTTACCTAAAACATGCCAACTTTAACAAACAAAAACAAAAATAGTCAACAATAAATCATCAACCCGAATTGAGAATAATTAATGACACTTAAGCGTGAATAATTATCACCATCGTAAAATTCATAATAGTGAATATTTAAAAATGGTATAAAAATATTAACGTAATTAATAAAAACCATTTATAAAGCATGCGTAAAACTATATTCCAATCCGGGATTAATTAGCGTTCACAACCATATTTTAGTGCAATAAAACCTATATATTAACTCAGCTTCATCCATCAATAGTATAGTGCCTTATTGAGCAAGAACACCTCGATTTCCAGAGAAGTTTCCACACTATGAAACGTGATTAGGATTGTTCCGAGCTCCCAATCTGTATCTATACAGAATCTTTAGAGCACAACTCATCACCACTTGGATTAGAAATATAGATTCAATGCCATATAGTATAAAAACTAACTTCAGAAAATATTAGTTCCCCATAGAAGTTGCCGAAGTACGCTGAAGAAATAGCCGTAATGCCCACACGGACGTGGGCATAGCTTTCGCGGGACAGGATGTCCCATCGGAAGCGCTAGGTTATTTTGAATAAGTGCGAGGCCTGTACTTAATGCATCTAACTTCTTCGGGGCGTCATGGTGGATGCAAGGAGGATAAGGACGAGCAGTCCTCCTTGCCCGGGTGTGGGATGGAATCCCACGACGTTAGTCAAGCGTAGCTTGATTTCAAAAACAATGTCTGGAACAAATGTTCCAGACATAAAAAACCTGCTGTTAAGCAGGTTTTCTTTAAAGCACTAACAAAAAGCCTTAGCCTTCCATTCGTCCTTTTAACTTGTTCATTGCATTCTTCTCAAGTTGGCGAATACGCTCTGCCGACACTTGGTAAGTTGCTGCTAGCTCTTGTAACGTGGTTTTGTCTTCATTTAACCAACGAGCCTGAAGAATGTGCTGACTACGCTCATCAAGAGTCTTGATAGCTGACAGCAGACGCGTTTGGTTGCTTTGTTCCCAGTTGTCATTTTCAACTTGAGACGCTAAGTCCGATGAATGATCTTCAAGATAATGCATAGGCGCATAATCATGTTCATCATCATTATCACTAGCAAGATCAAAAGCAGGATCTTGGGCAGCCATGCGTGATTCCATTTCGGTCACGTCGGCTTTAGAAACACCCAAGCTTTCTGCAACCATACCGACTTCATTATCACTAAACCAGCCAAGACGCTTCTTAGTTTTACGAAGGTTAAAGAACAACTTACGTTGTGCTTTTGTGGTTGCCACTTTCACTATGCGCCAGTTTTTAAGCACATATTCATGAATTTCAGCTTTAATCCAATGTACGGCAAATGATACCAAGCGCACACCCACATCTGGGTCAAAACGCTTAACGGCTTTCATCAAGCCAATATTACCTTCTTGAATCAAATCGGCTTGCGGTAGACCGTATCCTGAGTAGCCTTTAGCAACATGCACTACAAAACGTAGATGCGACATAATCAGCTCTTTCGCAGCACTTAGGTCACCAGTTTCCTGTAGGCGCTTCGCTAGCTCATACTCTTTCTCCGCATCCAGCATAGAGATGCTGTGCGCTGAGTGAATATAAGACTCGAGGCTTCCACTACTTTGAGGAACCATTAGTGCCATTGTTTGCGTTTGATCAGTCATTCACGCTCCTACTTAATTACCAATACTACGGTCTAGCTAAACCTAAAAATCCACCTCTATATAAGATGGACTGTGAACTATCGACTAATTGACAAAATATGTCAACCATCGGCGTTATCTAATACCAATTGCA
>NZ_JBFRMK010000018.1:0-1342 GCF_041470405.1 Shewanella sp. 10N.286.45.A1 | reverse complement strand
GGAAATGTTCTTTAAAGTGATCAATATGCATGATGCTCTCCATAAAAAGGGAGTATATGATCACACCTAAATGTGATCGTCAAATTGATCGTTGAATTGCCTAAAAAACGTTCACAACCTCACCCTGGATATAAACCTGTAACTAATTGGTTAAGAAAGATCATTTTTACCGATAAATAATAGGGTCGCAGTTCTAGGATTGAGAGAAAGCTATGAAAGAAGTTAAGTTTCGCTGGGTCGATAAATACCTTATCTATTTGACGTTAAGAGCAAAATTCGCTGTTCTAGCAATAATTCCACGGCTAACGCATTTTAATCCCTGATGCTAACAGGGTTGAGCGATACTCGTCGTCCAACCCAGCCATCTTCTTTTTAGCCGCCATACTCGCGCGTTTTGTCTGGTCTTGCTTGAACAAGGTCATTGCTATTTTTCTCATCACATTAAAAGCAAGCGAACCTCGGCCTTTACGGATCCGTGATTCATCTTCTCTGAATGTCATATCTAACACCCAATGCATGCTCTCTACTTGCCAATGATTTCGCACAGAAGATAGCGCCTGCTTTGCATTTAAATCTAATGAACTCATGTACGTCGGATGTCACCTTGATAATACTTTTTATCCCAACCCACAGATACTTCTGGTTTAACCAGCTTTTCTTAATAAGAACTTGCTGACAACGTCTTACTACGCCCTGCTTAGATCAACGAGCCAGGGTAACAGGCTACTAAGGTCACAGTTTGGATGGGATAGTTGCTCCAAGCAGTGTTCGATGTAATCGAACGGAATAAGACCGTTAGCTTTGGCGGTTTCTATGATGCTGTATAAAACAGCACTGGCTTCAGCACCGCGGTGATTGTGGTTAAACTGCCAGTTTTCACGCCCTAATACAAACGGTTTTACAGCACGTTCTGCACGGTTGTTGTCGATATTGAGCCGGCTATCTTCTGTATAACAGCTGAGTTTCGACCATTGATTGAGGCTTTAATAGATGGCTTTGCCCAAAGCACTTTTCTCTGACACTTGCGTCGCAGATTTATCCAACCATTGTTTAAATAGCGCGAGCTGAGCACTTGAGTGAGTACGCCTAAAGTACAGCCGCTCTTCAAGCGATAGCTCTTTGATTTGACTCTCTATACGATACAGCTTCGCTATCATGTTGAGCCCCATATCCGCTTTATACCAATTGCATTAAGTATTTGACCCGTTCAGAGCCCCTCAGTCTTTTCAATTCAAAGCGCATTGGTAAAGAAATGGTTATTCCCTTTTAAGCCAATGCAAAGCAGAAGTGGAAAGACTGAGGGGCTCACGTAGTGCGGCTGAGGTTAAACAAATTGGCAAAA
>NZ_JBFRMK010000017.1:0-14593 GCF_041470405.1 Shewanella sp. 10N.286.45.A1 | reverse complement strand
GTTTATTTTAGAGGGGAAAAGGGAGCGTAGTTACCCTAGAGTGTTGAAGTGTTCAAAGGACCGATATCCCATAAAAAAGAAAGCCGTTCACGTTAAGTGAACGGCATTACGCAGTTAGCGGGCTTCTATATTAATGCTTTTGAAATTAGACTGTTTTTACTTTCCAGTTAACTTCTTCTCCAGCGAAGAATGGCACTATTGGGTTACCGTTTGGCAAAATGATCTCAGACGGTACTGTCCAAGTTTCTTTTACTAGGGTGACGCTGCCAGTATTACGCGGTAAACCATAGAAATCAGGGCCATGAGTACTGGCAAAGCCTTCAAGCTTGTCCAGCGCGCCTAAATCGTCAAACACCTGGGCGTATAGTTCTAATGCGCTCCATGCACTGTAGCAACCCGCGCAACCACAGGCTGATTCTTTACGGTGTTTTTCGTGTGGTGCTGAATCAGTTCCTAAAAAGAATTTACTTGAACCAGTGGCTACAGCAGCACGCAGTGCTTCTTGATGAGTGCTGCGTTTAAGTACGGGTAAACAGAAATTGTGCGGACGCACACCGCCAACAAGCAGGTCATTCCGGTTTAGCAATAGGTGTTGTGGGGTTATCGTCGCCGCAACATTATCAGCCGCTGACATCACAAAGTCTGCAGCATCTTTAGTGGTGATATGTTCAAACACCACTTTTAGCCCAGGGAATGCATCAACAATACGGGCAAGATAACGTTCAATAAAGAGGGCTTCACGATCAAAAATATCGATATGTGCTTCGGTCACTTCACCGTGAACGAGTAGCAGTAGGCCATGCTTTTCCATCGCTGCAAATACAGGGAATAGTGCATCAAGTGCTTTTACTGCAGCATCTGAGTTGGTAGTCGCACCTGCTGGATATAGCTTAGCCGCAACAACTCCTGCAGCTTTAGCATCAATGATGTCTTGCTCTGTGGTGTTGTTGGTGAGAAAAATTGTCATCAAAGGCTCGAAAGTCGAACCTGCTGGGCGAGCAGCTAAAATACGCTCACGGTATGCAATGGCAAGCTTCGCATCTGTCACCGGAGGTAAAAGGTTTGGCATTACGATAGCGCGATTAAATAATCTTGCTGTTGCAGGTACGGTCTCTTGCAACATATCTCCATCACGGAAATGAAGATGCCAATCGTCAGGTGTAATTATAGTTAGCTGCGTCATGTAGGGTTCCTAAGCGTTTACGACAAAGTATTAGGGAGCTTTATTATCTATTTTTTGCGAGCGCTATTATGCCTGAAATCGTAATTGCTTAATAGGCACAGCGATAGATAACCAATAACCTAATGGTCTATAACCTCATAAGGTGCAGCACTTAAAAATGCTATTAGTTAACATAACGCTATATACCCTTTGCTGTATTGTGTTTAACTACCAGTTAAAATAGTGAAAGGCTGTCACCCAAATAGCTAAATTTAACAACTTTCAGGATGGATAAAGTATGAGTAAACAAAAGGGATTTACGTTGATTGAGCTGGTTGTAGTTATCATTATACTGGGCATTCTCGCTGTTGTGGCTGCGCCAAAATTTATCAGTTTATCCCGTGATGCTAAGATTAGCGCGTTAGAGGGTATTGGTGCTGCTATGACCTTTGCTGCTGATGAAACTTATTTAAAAGCACAAATAGAAGGCGCAGCAGAGCAAGCCCGTAGCTCAGCGAGCAACCCTCCTTTTGTTGAGATCCCTGCTGGGATTTTTGAACTGAAATATGGTTACCCTGAAGCATGGCCCGAGAGCGGTCTAGGGATCCTTGATATGGTTGATATTGGCGACTCTATTGTAGTTTGCTTTGGCAGTGGTTGTGATAGCGCAAGTAACTCTAGTCGAGTTCAAATAGGATATGATCTAGTGCAAGGGGAGTCTTTACCTAGTGATGATGAAGCCTGTTACCTACGGTATAGTGAGCCGGGTGGTACGGGCGGGAATTCAGCTACACGATATACTGTGAGCTATTTAACCGACGGTTGCTAGGCCGTCGCCGTTTAATGAATGATGAGCTTCACTGTGTATGCGTTTAGATAAGTTTTTATGTAAAAGCACTGACCTGAGTCGAGCTGCAGCTACTCAATGTATTGAGCTTGGAGAGGTGAGTGTAAACGACTGCATAGTCACCGAAGCTCGATTTCAGGTGCATGAGAATAATAGTATTCTTTGGCAAGGAGAGCGTCTTTTCGCTCGGCCATCACGTTACATTATGCTGCACAAGCCACTCAACACTTTGAGCTCTAATGTCGACGGTGATTACCCTAGTTTGTTTCGTTGTATAGATCTAGATCGCGCAGAAGATCTGCATATTGTTGGTCGATTAGATGCTGATACCTCAGGTTTAGTGTTATTGACTGATGATGGTCGCTGGTCATTTGAAATCATTAGGCCTGAAAAAAACTGCCCAAAAACCTATCGAGTGACGCTGCGTGATCCCATTGGGGCGGATGTTGCGGCAAGATTTTTGACGGGAGTACAACTACAAAATGAAACACAGCTCACAGCTCCTGCTAAGCTGGCAATAGTTAATCATCATGAAGTGCTACTGACGATTACTGAGGGGCGTTACCATCAAGTAAAGCGTATGTTCGCCGCCGTGGGGAATCGTGTCAATGGTTTGCACCGAGAACAAATTGGTGAATTACAGCTTGATGTTACCGTAGGTGATTGGCGCTTTTTAACCGCTAAAGAGGTCGCCATGTTCTTGGCTTAGTTCGCCAATTTTGTTTGACCTATAGGGTTAAAATGTCGTTTTACCTAATATCAAAACCTTTCATGATGAGAATAACTCGTTTGCTTAGAAATTAGCATAGCCTTAATTATCTATAGTTCGTACAAATTTAGATATTTGTCATACTAACAGATAGATAGGGTTATATATGCTTCAGGTTAATCGCACTACTCCGACACTTCCACAATACGACACTGCCGAAAATCAAAAGCAGCGCAGCTTTGAGTTATCGTTATCAAAAACCGAATATAACTATATGTTCAGTTACTTAGAACCGTTACCTATTTCTGCTAGCGTCCCGAAAGGCGAAGGGTTTTCAGCTGAATATGAGTTTATGGTTTTACAGACATTCATGCCATTGGTTAATAACTTTAAGCATGTGGTCGTGAGCTTATTGAAGCAAGAAATTATCGACGATCTTCCCACAGAGGTAATAGCCTCTATTGATGAGGTCGAGACTGCCTATGCTGAAATTAAACAGCAGATAGATGGTGAGCACCATAGTCGGTTAAATATGATCAAAGATATCTCAGAATTCTATAAGTTATTGCAGGCTTTATCTCGGGTTCCAAAAGAGCTAGAAGCCGCTATACGCGGTATTGCTCAAGTTCCTGCTGATGTATTAAAGCTGGTGTCAGGTTTAGAGGTGGTTTTTAGTGACTTTGAAAAACAGGGGGCAACCGCCTTTTTGAAAAGTACTCTTTATGAGACCTTAGCGACTTCAGGTGGGCGGAATTACTTAACAGCAAAAGCCGATTCAAATTATCAAGATATTCTGTCACTGTTACCGACACCACAAAATTTAGCTATTGAAGCATTAACTTGGATGCCAAAGTGCGCAGCAACGGAACACTGGCAACAGGATTGGTATTTTGGTTATATGCAAATCGCAGGGTTCAATACCACCAATTTGAAAGGTGTTCAGTTAAGTAATAGTTTTGCTAAAAATGTCATTGTGCTGGCTGATCTGCTGCAAAAAGTACCGTTAACTGACGCCATGTTACAGTCGGTGATTGGTGATCCTGAAATGAGCCTGTCGTTAGCCGCTGATAAAGGGTTGCTCTATGCCGTTGACTATGAACAGTTTGCAGATATTGAAGGCAGTCAGTTGCATGAGTTAGAGCGCTACCCAGCGGCGCCAATCGCTGTCTTTTACTGGAATAATTCACCTAAACCTGAAAGTGGTTACCCTAGCAGTGGTGCAATGCAACCTGTTGCTATTCAGTTAGCGCAACAACATGATAGCGAGACCGCGCCTATTTACACTCCGAACGACTATTTTGCTAATGGTGACGGTCATCGAAACAAGTGGACTGTCGCGAAGAGCTATATTCAGAATGCCTGTGCGATACAGCATGAAGTGGTGGCTCACCTTGGTGCCTGCCACTTAACGGTTGAGCCGATGATTCTGGCGGCTAACCGACAATTGCCAGCGGTCCATCCTATACATGTGTTATTAAAACCTCATTTTCGATTCACCATCCAGATAAACGATAGTGCCATTCATAGCTTAATTGTACCTGGAGGCGTTGTTGCATCTGTCTTGTCACCTGATCATCAAAGTGTGGGCAAAATATTGGTTGATGCCCATGATAAGTGGCGCTTTGATGAGCAGTTGCCAACTAAATTATTTGAGCAACGAGGGGTGAGTAATATAGAGCTCAAAGATTTTCCTTTTAGGGATGACACCTTAGACAATTGGCAGGCAATTGTTGGCTTCGTGAAAACATATCTGGCTTTGTACTACCAAGGCGATAATGACGAGCAGAGGCTGCAAAGCTTGTT
Organism: Shewanella sp. 10N.286.45.A1; assembly: GCF_041470405.1. Lineage (NCBI taxonomy): Bacteria > Pseudomonadati > Pseudomonadota > Gammaproteobacteria > Alteromonadales > Shewanellaceae > Shewanella > Shewanella sp. 10N.286.45.A1. The sequence continues at coordinate 10,072 of NZ_JBFRMK010000017.1, read as the reverse complement.
GCAAGACACCGAACTTCAAGGTTGGATTAATGAAATGGTTAATCCTAAATATGCGGGGATTAAGGGGATGCTTGGCTTGGTAGAGACTGGTGACTCTGCAATGCCATTTAGAATTGAGAGTTTCGACTATTTAGTGCAAGTGGTCTCGCTGATTATCTATACTGCAAGTGCCCAACACGCCAGTGTTAATTATGCGCAATACCCTTTGATGTCATACATACCTAGTGTGTCAGGTACCTTATACGCTAAGCCGCCGAAAGCCAGTGATACGCTTGCTGCAGATAGTCATCTAAATTGGTTGCCGCCACTGGATGTCGCGCTTTATCAAGCTTCTTTTGGTTACTTATTGAGTAATGTACAGTTTGATAAATTGGGGCATTATAGTGCGGATCCACGTCAAAGTTACTTTGCCGACCCACGGGTAGCGCCTTTAGTTACAGCTTTTCAAATGGAGTTAAACCAAGTCGAAATGGACATTTACCAGCGTAATAAAACTCGGCCTTTTCCATATTTATTACAGTTACCTTCGATGATCCCTAATAGCATCAGCATCTAATCGCAATTCCATTAAGGATATGCTTAGTTCAGGGCTTTCTCAGGGCTTTCAATTCAAGCCGCGTTGGTAAAGAAATGGCTATTCTCTTTTGAGACAATGCAACGTAGCAGTGAAAGCCCTGAGGCGCTCACTACGTGCGGCTGATATTTAAGGCATGGGAAAATCACTTAATACAGCGGATGTGACATTCGATATACGACTAAATGGTCTATTTTGTTGCATACAAAATAAGATTTTCCAGCCCTCCTTGGCTGTCAGATTTAGGCGGCACGAGACCAAGGATAGCCGAAGGTAGAATAATGCAGGCGCAATTATCGAGAGCGGAGTAGGATGCCAGAGTCGAGAATAACGATTAGCGATAAACTACCTACTTGTCTAAAGTGATTTTAACACCTGCTAAATGAGCAACTCTTTATTGAGGTTGCTTGACTCATTACTGACAGGTCTTGTTGCAGAGGGCTCTGTTCTGGCTGAAAAATAATCATGATTAGCCTATCGTTGTGAGTACTATGTTGCAGCATGGTTTACTATTGTTTGATTCTCTGCTGTTGATTTTGTAGACGATCATGGTTTAGGCAGCTTTAATTAAACGGAATAAAATGGAACAACGTCATGTTGCGGCTACGCATTTCACAATTAATTTGCTTGTTTTACTTGTTGTTAATAGGTAATGCATTAGCAGTAGCAGCGCCGCTACCTGTCATAGAGTTAGCGTCAGGGTTTGAAAAAACAGCCACCGCAGATCAATACCAATACCTAGATGATCCCTCTTTAGCGCTTCACATTGATGATGTTGTGCGATCTCAGCAATGGTTATCCCCGGAGCCTGGCGTGACTAATAGGGGGTATTCTAACGCGTTGTCTTGGATGCGTTTTTCGATAAAAAATAATAGCTCAACTTCAATGCCGCTAGTGCTGGAATATATTGAATCCTCAGTGCAAACTCTTGACCTTTATTATAGGGACGTTTCTGTACAGAATGCATTTTCGCGATCTACTTTTAACTTTTCAGCAGCGGTAAATGATCGCGCTGTTTCCTTCTATCGTCCTGCATTTAACATTGAGATTAACGCCGGACAAGAGATAGAGGTATATATCAGATTGATGCAAGGGACTGACTTTCCTATGCATAGTTTTACTGCATTCAATATTTGGCAAGAGCAACAATTCTATCGTGCATCGCATATCGAGATCGCGCTGTTAGTCGCGCTGTTTTGTACCGAGATTTTTATGGGGCTAGCAACCTTAGTGGTGTATTTAGCCACCAGAGATCGAACCTTTTTATACTACAGTTTGTTTGCTATTTCGGTTACTTCTCTGTTTGCTGGGCTCAGCGGGGTTTGGGGGTACTTCATCGCTGTTGACGGTTACAAGCTGTGGATGGTGGTTTTACAGATCAGTGTCTGTCAGTTGGCTGCACTGATTTTTGTCCGTAGTTTCCTCAATATCAGATTGCACTCGGTTTGGGTTGATAATGCGGTTTGGCTATTAATATTGCTATCGCTGATTGGCATTGTCACTAACCTTGGTGGTTATCCTTATTACTCGCGATTATTTATCGACAATATTGCACTTATGTATATTTTCTTTATACCGATAGGCTTGTATTGTTGGTACAAAAAAGTACCTCATGCACTGCTGTTTACCTGTAGCTGGGTTGTTTTCATTTTAGGCATGTTGCTTGCCTCTATGCGATTAAAAGGCATTATCGTTGACTCTTTTTGGGCACAGTGGTTAATCTACATTGGCGGCTTTATTGAAGCGATATTGTTGCTCTCCGTACTCGTATTGCGCCTAAGAGATCTGCAACGAGAGAAGATAGATATAGAGTTAACTCACCGAACTCATTTAGCCACTGCAGCTAGAGAGCTGTCTGACAAAGTTGAAAAGCAGACGCAATTATTGAGAATAGCAAAAGAGAAAGCGGAGTATGAGGCACGAGTCGATATCTTGACGGGGTTAACCAATCGACGCGCTTTTATGGAGCAGACGGAGGTTATTGCCAAGCAAACTAAAGCTGGCGTTATTTCAAAGATGCACTGTTTAATGTTAGATATTGATTACTTCAAGAAAGTTAATGATCAATATGGGCATGCTGGTGGCGATAGAGTATTGGTGGAGGTGGCCTCCTTATTGAAGGGGATTGTCCGGGAAACAGATATTGTGGCTAGATTAGGCGGTGAAGAGTTCGCAGTGGTGACGTTAGACCATGATGTGATGGAAGCATATCAACTTGCAGAGCGCATAAGGCTCGCAATAGGCCATTATCAGTTAATGTTTGAACAGCAGCTTGTTCGCTTAACTATCTCAATTGGTGTCGCTTCTTGGCGCGCAGGAGATGAGATAGAAAATATGATACAGCGAGCGGATATGGCTCTTTATAAGGCAAAAAATTCAGGTCGTAATCAGGTGATATTGTACGACGGTGACAATCATCAGCCACAAATCACACAAGGTTACTTTTTAGATGCGCGTTAATTGCGTTAATTGAGTCGCACAATCAAGTGGAGCCACAGTATGTTTAAACCGTTAAAAACACCACTGTGGAAACTTTTTTGGTTATGGACTTTACCTTTGTTACTCGTTTTCCAGTTAATTTGGGGAGTGATATTTAAAGGCCTAACTTAGCTTGATGGCTTTAGTGCATACTCGCAAGTTATTCTGGTTAAATTGGTGCTTGAGTTACTTATTTATCTATTGTTGCCGTTCAATTCTAGCGAGGCCAGGCGTTGCGGTTGCGGTGTTTGGCGAATGGATGCTTGAGCTTAGAGTGAGGAAGCCATTTAATGTCGCCGCCTTAGCGAATAAATTGGTACGAATAGCCTGGTCGGTATTATCGACCAAGCAAGCCTTTGAAATAAGAGTTTAACCCGAATTTGCAGATGATAGGGAGGATGGCAGAACGGTCAGACCACTAGATTGAAGACCTGACATAAAAAACAGCAACAAAGTATGCTTTGGGCTTTTTGAGGACAATCTAGCGCGGAACTCATCGTGGAGCGGGTGGTAATGCACCTAATGAAGACTCTGAATACATTAGCGCAAACCAACCTCGTTATTGAAAATATCATTTGCAATAACGAGGCGGACCATACATTTTTATGTACGATGAAAGCAAAATCAATAATAGTATTGTTATTTTTGATTTTGCTCCATAAGGTATTCATTGGCTTTTGCTAAGCTGCCAAATGAAGCAATAAGATTGCTTTGACCTTTTTCTTGGATTTCAGGGGTTCCAGATTGGGTCATCATCCATATCCATGTTTGGATGAGTGGTAAAGGTGGATATTTTTGATTGGATGAATCCAACATACTTGCATCCCTTGATAGTTAATTTGAACCGAGCATTTCGATGCCCTTGGTTCTGTTTACTCTAAAAATTGCTGTTAAAGAGAGTATCAAACTCTTTCTAGTTGGGTAACAATGTTTGCACTACTTTAAGCAATATCTTGAGACATCAATGGGTGAATATCTGTTGCGACCATAGATAATCCCCATATAGCGCTAAAGTAGTACTTTTTGTGGGCTGTTATCAAGCTTTAATTTAACAAAATTACCACAGCTGTTACGTGTTGTCTGGCTCTGAGTCATTATTTTCCATACTCAAGGGTTGACCTTTAATTTGTAAATTTTTATTTATTGGAAGTAATCATGCGTCCCTCCTTATATTTTGATGGCCCCGTCGGAAAACTCAATTGGCATGTCTTGAAGCTGCTTTGGCCATACTTGTTAGAGTTTAAACAAAGGGTGGGTTTGGCACTGTTATGTTTAATCGTGGCCAAAGGGGCGAGTGTCGGTTTGCCGTTTGTGTTAAAAGCGCTGGTTGATGATCTGACCCTTGATGGCAAGAGCGCTCTTTTAGCTGTACCTGTTGGCTTAGTGGTTGCCTATGGCGGTATTCGACTGCTAAACACCATCATTTCAGAGGTCAGAGATACCCTATTTGGTAGAGTGACGGAGCGTGCAATACGGCGTTTAGGGATAGCAGTATTTGAACACTTGCACCGGCTTGATATGGCTTTTCATCTAGAAAGGCGCACTGGTGGCTTGTCTCGTGATATCGAGCGTGGCACCAGTGGTGTGAGCTTTTTGATGCGCTTTATGGTGTTCAATATCGTACCGACATTATTAGAGATTATCTTAGTGGTCGGCATCTTATTTTATAACTATGGTGTAGGTTACGCTGCAGTCACACTGCTTTCAGTGGTGGCTTATGGTGCTTATTCTGTGGTGGCTACCGAGTGGCGTACAGGTTATGTCAGAGACGCAGCCAAAGCGGATTCCGTTTCTAACACCCGTGCAGTTGATAGTTTGCTTAACTATGAAACGGTAAAATACTTTAATAATGAGCAATATGAAGCCAACCGTTATGACAGTGCATTAGCTGATTGGGAAGAAGCTAAGCGCAAGAACCGTTTGTCGTTGTTTGCTCTTAATGCCGGTCAAGCTTGTATTATCTCAGTAGCGATGACCGTCATGCTCGCGATGGCGGCTAATGATGTTGTGCAAGGCGTGATGAGCATTGGTGACTTTGTACTGATTAATGCATTTATGATGCAGCTGTTTATTCCGCTTAATTTCTTAGGTTTTGTTTACCGAGAGATCCGTGGAGCATTTGCTAATATCGAACGCATGTTTGGCTTGTTAGATAAAGAACCGTTAATTGAAGATAGCGATAATGCAAAAACTGACAAACTTACCAAAGGCGAAGTCTCATTCGAACAAGTGAGCTTTAGTTATGATAGTCGCCCAATTCTTGATGCTGTTAGTTTCTCTGTAAGCTCAGGGCAAAAAGTCGCTATTGTCGGTGACAGCGGTGCGGGTAAATCAACTATCGTAAAGTTACTGTTTAGATTCTACGATATTGCGTCAGGCGCTATTCGAATTGATGGCCATGATATTCGAGAATTAAGTCAAGACTCCCTTAGGCAAGCAATTGCGATTGTGCCGCAAGATACCGTGCTATTTAATGACACTTTAATTGAGAACGTACGCTATGGCCGCCCCTCAGCGACAGATGCTGAGATAGCTAAAGCGATTGAGATGGCACATTTAAGTCAATTTATTGAGAGTTTACCTGAAGGTGGTGAAACCCGAGTTGGTGAACGTGGGTTAAAGTTATCTGGCGGTGAAAAGCAACGGGTAGCAATAGCTCGTGCGATTCTAAAAGGCTCACCGATCCTCGTTTTTGATGAAGCTACATCCTCATTGGATAGTCATTCCGAGCAAGCCATTCTAACAGCGCTGAAAGAGGTCGCTAAAGGCCACACGAGTTTAGTCATTGCCCATAGATTGTCGACAGTGGTTGATGCTGACCAAATATTAGTGCTTAGCAAAGGACAAGTTGTTGAAACAGGGACTCATACTAATTTGCTAAATGCAGGAGGTTTGTATGCAAAACTTTGGCGTATTCAGCAAGAGTAGTTAGCGAAATAGATTGTAGTGTAACTCTTTGAGAATTTAAGCAAAGACTGTATACAATTCAGCCTAGGTTCAGACTAGTGTGCTTATAATTAACCTACATTAACAATCATGATTATGCTGAGAAGGTCAACAATGAAGAATATACCTCTACTTGTACATATCGAAGGGCAAGACAGCAAGGTAAATACTGACTGGCTAGCCATTATGGCTACGCTTAAAAAGCGTGGTTTAGAAAAAGATGAGCTCGAAGTAGTCTATTTTGAATTGTCAGCTGGCATGCGTGTTACGACTCGGGGGTTAAGCTTAGCGAAAGCGAGCCCTGTAGATCCACTTAAAGGCTTACTACACGAACCGAAATTTTCGGCCCGTGACTATGCTGGCATGCTAACCGCTTAATAGTTTAGCTTACCAATTTTCCAGCTTTCGCAGAGTAAATCTTGAGGGGAAGGTGCTTTCATTCGTTGTAAACTGGTGATTTTGCCTTCTCTAAAACAGATATATTCTCCCTCAATAACTGTCATTCGTTGGCAGCTATTGCAGCTTATAGATAGCCTTTTATTTTTTTCAGGCATATCTTTGTCATCCATTGCTTTACTCCATACATAAAATAATACTGTTTGGGTTAGCATTAACCTACTTGAGTAAAGATAGTTACAACTAATCCTTATAGGATATGTCATTTAATCACTAAAAATGCAGTTATCCAAGTCTATTTAACTACAAAATTAACTTTATTAATTAATCATTCAGATTGTGACGATGTCAATTACTTGCCAAAATGACGTTTTTCTAGACTCACTTCGCCCGTTTCTTTTATCGTTAATAGGTATAGATCTCCGTAGTCTGACTCTTTTAATGGCGTTATGTTTGGGCCCCCTAGTGCACTAATTATAAGTGGTACAGTGTTGGAGTGCCCAGCCACTAGGCTGTTTCCATTTGAGCCGTTAACGAGTTCAACGACTCGTGTTATGTGAGCTTGCAAACCGCCAGAGGTTGCTACAATGTTTATAGGAATATTATTAGCCTCAGCGATTGGTTTTAATGTCAGCTGTGTGCGTTGGTAGTTACTGGCGAACGCTTGAGAAAGTGGCAGGTTGGGTACAGCATTGATGAGTGAAACCGCTCTTAATTTTCCTTCCTTATTTAATGCGGGGTCTCGCGTGCCATCATTGAGCTTTTCAGCATGACGCACTACGATGACTGTTTTGCTTTTTGAGTCATTGAGAGTGGTCTGCTCGGCTGCGGATAGGGCATTGCCATTCAGCATAAGAATGGTAAATACAAATAGTGTTTTGACGGTGATTTTCATAGACAAACCTTGGAATTATTCATTTTTATTATTATAAAGAAAGCTTTAGCTACACTTGTCGTTTGGCTCTTATAATTTTTTTAGCTCAAAAATATCTTTGATAGATTAATCTTTCTGAATATGAAATAAAAGTTTATGCTGAAATGACGACTCACTTTGGGAGCAGATTATGTGGATTGAAGGAAAAGTCATAGAACGGCAAGATTGGAGCGATAAGTTGTTTTCTCTCAAAATTAAAGTCGACATTGGCGACTTTATCGCTGGCCAGTTTATCAAATTGAGCCAGTTGATTGGTGATAAACGTATTGGCCGCGCCTACTCTCTCGTTAATCCTCCCGGAACTGATTATATCGAGGTGTTGGCCGTTGCAGTTGATGATGGTCAACTGTCGCCTAATCTTCAAGTACTCGCTGCTGGTGACGTGATTGATGTAGCGACTAAAGCTACAGGGTTTATGACCCTTGATGAACTTCCTAAAGATGATAAAAAGGGAGAACACTTGTGGTTTTTAGCAACTGGCACTGCAGTTGGCCCTTTTATCTCGATGATGGCCACCGATGAACCCTGGAATAATTACCAGCAAGTGGTGTTAGTTTATGGTGTGCGTGAGGTTGGGGACTTAGCCTACTTGCCCCAGATTAGAGCGTTTGAAGCCAAATATCCGCAACAATTTAAACTGGTGTTATCGGTGACTCGAGAGCCTTTTGAGGGCGCATTAAGTTGTCGGATCCCAGATGGGCTTAACAATGGTGATATTGAAGCTAAAGCGGGTATCAAACTATCAGCTAAAGATTCACAAGTGATGATTTGCGGAAATCCTGGCATGATCACAGATGCTCAAGATTGTTTAAAAGAACGGGGCCTAACTAAAAATTTACGTCGTGCTCCAGGGCAGATTACGGTCGAAAAATATTGGTAAGGAACGCGTTATGAAATTGTATTATTCCGATGCATCGCCCTATGCGCGCTGTGTTAGAGTGTTTATCTGCTATCACAATATTGAAGATGTCGAAGAGATTATTGCTAATCCTTTTGATAACTCCCCTGAACTTCTAAGAGTCAACCCGTTAGCCAAAATTCCCTGCTTACAACTGAATGATGGATCAGCACTCTATGATAGCGAGGTGATAATGCGTTATTTAGACGCTGAATTTGGTCATTCTCGCTTATTTGGTTCAATGGAGCATAATTGGTTGCAGCAGTGCCACTTTTCATTATTAAAAGGCATTTTTGATAGCGCGGTTTCGTTAAGACAAGAGCAGCTTAGGGAAGATGAAGGTTTACGGTCTTCGTTTTGGACCTCGCGTTTTGAGCAAGCTTTATTAAGAGGTTTAAAAGAGGTTGAGAGGTTAGGGATTACGCGCAGCGCAGAATTAACTGCGTTACAGGTCATGTTGGTTTGTTTATTGGAGTACATCGACTTCCGCCACCCTGATCTGCCGTGGCGAAATGTCACTTCCGCATTGAGTGTTTGGTTAAAACAAACGCAACAAGCTGATGTTTTTATTACCACAAGGCCGCAGGTTTAGAAAATATTATAACGTTAAATTAGTTTTTAAGTTGATGTTAATTAAGGGGTTGCTAAATATCTTTATTACTGTTGTTTTGTTGTTAAAAATTTGCACAAAGACTTGCTGTTCTAACCTTGATTGATTACCCTTGTTGCAATTGATAATTATTATCAGCGTTATTACTATGCATATAAACATTGTGAAAAGGGGAAGGTAATGAGAGTAATCACCAGTCTAATAATGGTTGGAGTTCTGTGTAGTGCTAGTGTGGTGAGTGCCGCAGAAAGGTTAACGGTTTACTCCTATCGTCAGGCTTTTCTTATTGACCCTATTTTAGCTGACTTTACTAAGCAAACCGGTGTCGAAGTCGACGTCGTTTTTTCAAAAAAAGGCATTGCTGAACGTATGATGCGTGAAGGTCGGTTATCAAAGGCCGATATTGTACTAACATCAGACTTTTATCGTTTAATGGAATTGGCTGAAAAAGATCTGGTGATCCCAGCTAAAAGTGATGTCCTTAAACAAAATATACCGCAGAAATACCGCTCTCCAGATGACATGTGGTATGCACTCACAATACGTGTTCGTAATGTATACAGCTCAAAAGAGCGATTAGGTAAGCTGGATATCAATTATGAAGATCTTGCTGACCCTAAATACGTAGGCAAAATATGTACTCGCAGCGGTAAGCACCCTTACAACGTGTCGTTAGTTGCTTCAATGCTCGCTCACCACGGTGAAGCAGAAACAAAGACATGGCTAGAAGGTCTAAAGTCGAACCTTGCACGTAAGCCACAAGGCAATGATAGAGCCCAGGTAAAAGCCGTTAGCGAAGGCTTATGTGACATTGCAATTGGTAATAGTTATTACCTTGGTAAGATGTTGCAAGATCCAAAGCAAAAGCCTTGGGCTGACGCTGTGGAGATCAATTTCCCTAATCAAGATAACCGCGGGTCGCATATCAACGTATCGGGTATGGCGCTGGCGAAGTACTCTAAAAATACTGATACAGCGATTCAGTTGATGGAGTTTTTATCTAGTGATGCAGCCCAACAATCATACGCTGATGTCAATATGGAGTACCCGGTTAAGGCTGATGTCAAACCGTCAAAACTTGTAGCTTCTTGGGGACAATTCAAAGCGGATGATCTCCCGATCTATAAGTTAGCGCAATACCATGGTGCAGCGATTAAGCTTCTGGATGAAGTAAAGTTTGATCTTTAGAATCAGCATTTAAGGTTTGGGTAACACTAATGTAATACCAATTGCATT
>NZ_JBFRMK010000016.1:0-18432 GCF_041470405.1 Shewanella sp. 10N.286.45.A1 | reverse complement strand
GAATTGTCTACAGCCCCTGTTTGGCAGATGCGTTCCAGCGAACCATCACTTTATTTTTTTCTAAAAAGTGAATTTGCTGAATATTATGCTTCATATCTAGCCCTTGTAACGATTGTACTAAACCCCACATGCCATCGAAATCGCTAGCTTTTACCATCGGGTTTCTGTCGTGATCGATTAGGTCTCTTGCGATCACTTGTTCATATTTTTCTCGATTCCCACTATCCCAAGCAACATAAAAAGCATTGATGACTTGTTCTTTGTCTGCTTTGGTCATCGTAGTGCTTATTGGTTGTGCCTGTAATGACATCGACAGCATTGTTAAAGTGATTAATCCTAATAGATTTTTAATTATGTACATTGTTTATATTCCTAGCGACCGACAAATATTTGCGGTGCCATCGAGGCACCATTAATTTTAACTACTGTTTTCTTAATTCATTAATGCCGAAAAGTTTTACTTTGAAAGTATCCATTTCAGCATTCGGATTATCTTTGACCAAAGGTATAAATTTATCGCTTTACCATTGTTTAAAGAGAAATTGATTCTACTCGCTTAAAACATTCCATTTGAGTTTGCTGCAGGAATATTAGGAGCCATCCAAGGAACAGCATTACTTTCAGAGCCGACGACCTGTAGGGTGTCCCAATGTTCTATTGCTTTACCATTAGCAGCAAAACGATAGATATCAACACCTGCAATACCAGTGTCAGTAGGATCATCACTGGTTAAATTGACAAAGTTAACATGTGCCCACACATAATCATTTACGGCCACTATCTTGTGTACAACCACGTGAAGGTTTTTGCGCTCACGAGTAAATTGTGCAAAGGCTTGACCCAATGCAATAGGACCATCGGGAAGCATAGGGTTATGCTGGATATACTCAGGATGCAGGTATTCGGCAGTCGCTTCTTCGGATTGCTTTTGGTTAATCATTTCTTCATAAAGATTAAGTGTTGTTTTGATATTTTGAATACTCGCTTTATCTTCAGCATTGACAATGACAACTAAAGGTGTGTCTGCTGGTTGAGTTGACAGGATGCTCGAAAAGCTTTCCAAGTCGTGGTTAGATTCATTCATAATGGACTACCTGTTATTTTCAATTACTGTTTAACTATTCAACAAAACAAATATACGCTTTGCGAAAATGCTTTTAAATGGGTAAAGTTGCAATATGAAATTGCACAGGTGCAAACGATGGATTGGAATGACATACGTTTTATTTTAGCTATAGCAAATTATGGGACGCTCCACGAAGCTGCTGCACATTTGAAAGTCAATCATTCAACGGTATGGCGGCGCATACAATCATTGGAAAAATCTTTTGCAACGCAAATATTTTTGGTTGATAGGAACGGATATACCCTAACGAAAGCGGGTGAAGGGGTTATAGAGCATGCTAGAGCTATGGCTGCAAACATGGATGCAATAGAAAGAGTCATATCAGGTCAAAATAAAGAACTTAAAGGGCTAATTAAGTTAACGGCACCAGCAGTGTTCGCAAATGGTGTTCTGCCTAAATTGATAAAAGAATTTAGAAGTATTCATCCTGCAATAAACTTTGAATTACATGTCGACGGTACCGCCTTGAGTCTAGAAAAGCGCGAAGCTGATATTGCGTTTAGGTTCACAAATAATGTACCAGACGATGTAATAGCCCATGAACTTGGGCTATCAAGTTGGTCATTGATGATTAGCAAAGAGCTTTATCAAGGGAAAAAGTTAACACTTGATGAGTTAAAAGAGTGGCCTTTAATTGGATATGTCGATTTTCAAACACCTGCTGCACAATGGTTTGATGCAATGTTTCATGAGTCCGCCAAAGTCATATCGTGCAATGATGTTTCCCATGCACTCTCTTGCGCTAGAGAAGGCTTAGGAGTTGCATTACTCCCTATTTCCCATGAATCATCATTAACGACTGTATATACTCTCCCTTCACAATTTAATATTAGGGGATGGCTTATAAGCCACAAAGACTTAAGAACATCAGCCAAAATTAAAACGTTTTGGGATTTTATTTTAAATAAACATAAAGAAAATAACATAATAGATTTAGCAGTAAGTAGCTTAAGCGATACTCGATAGAAATAACAATATGAGTCAGAGTTATTTACCAGATTGTAATTCCGCGTGGCACTCACAATTTTAATGTTTAGATACTAATCTGCTTAAAAAGCGATTGGCAATCGCTGGTCCATAAAAATGATGGGCGGTTTATTATCTTTGAACCTGCCTTTTATAGCATACGAGCCGCCGCGCGAATAATGTAAAACTACCGCGAAAAATACGGCTTAAACACTATCAAGGGCATAGTTAACAGAAGGCCATCGCCAGGTTATAACAATTCAACTGAAAAAATATATTGGCTTCATGGCAAGCCGCGCGGGCGTTCACGCCGATGCAGCAAACGCAATTGTGGTTGTGGGTGACGCAGTAGTCAGCGGGCAGGGCTTAGGCGTGGCAGCCGTTGGGGCGATTGGTGCCTATGAAGCGTTTAAAAACGAGCGCAAAAACGATAAAACAAAGGCTTTGCGGGGGTAAGAGTGGATCTAAACAAATTTGAAAAGGGCGGTAAGATGGGAGCGACCGCCGCCGCCTTAATTTTACTGTTCTCAATACAGCAAGACGGCGCAGACTGAACAGCTTATTTAGTCGATATGATTAACAAAGTTGATGACCGAGTGATTGTGATTGAAACCGTATTAAATACCATGAAAGAGATTGAACAAAATACCGGGGGTCGCTGATGTTTGATGGTATGCCAAACGAATTTAGCGTTGATGTAAGAACGCCCGAACCAGTAGTTGTCAGCCTACAACCAAGCAGAGAATTGCTGGTATTGAGTTAGTCGCCGCCGCTTGGGTTAAGCGCCGATAGCTGCCATATTATTAATAGTGGTCTAATCTAAGTGACATTGTCTTTTTAACTTAATAATTTTAATGACCTAACCGTTAAGTTGCTCTATTATCGAGTCTTTAAACCTTCTTATGCCTAAGGGGATTGGTGTGGCTGATGAAACGATAGTTAAACTGCAGACGCATGTTCAAGGAAGGGAGTTTGATGAACCTTTTTACATGTCCGGTGGTATAGATATTGAGCCGGAAAGATACATCGCAGAAAAGCCTTACGACCTTACTAAATATGAATTTAAAGTATTAAAAAAGTCATCATCATCAATAATATGGTTTAACTTGTGCGCAGGCGGTACCGCAGGAATCGTGATCGCGGTAATAGGTAAAACATTAGCATCATTAATTGAAAAAACTACACCTTCGGTTTCAGTTTGGGAAATAATTGCAATCATAGCAGGCGTAGGTATTAGCTTGCTCATCAAAAAATACTATAAATCCGAAGACGAAAAGGAAAAAGAACAGTTGTTAGAAATAGTTGAGTCGCATTTTGTTCAAAATCCGATGCGTAGAGTCCATCTGACTAGCGGGGAAAACAACAATGAAATATAAGTCATTGCCTAGTAATTATAGACCTCCTAAAAAGATGCAAATAGGGACTAATTCGATAGAAAATGTACAAAAGCTTGTTTCTTTTAAAGGTCATATACCTATTTTGATTGGCGAAGGAAAGATACCTCATATTTGGATAAATGTTCCAGTAAATCAAGAAGGTAATGAGTGGTATCCATTAGTGAAAGATAATTTCTCAACTAACCAAGTTGTTATAGTTATCAAAAGAGAAAACGGTGTAAAAGTAACCACGCCTGATGGTGTTGTAATAGATTGTGAAATCGATACCAATGGTGATATCTATGTTAAAAAGCTAAATCTTAGGCCATTCGGGATCAATGTTTTTGCAGATGAAGCCTCTTTGAATGTAATGGGAACAACGTTTACTTCGAGTGGTTTTAATAATGTAGACACTGTTGTAGGAATTGGTTAAGAACCATTTTAAAGTCGATAAGAAATTCACGAGGAGTGCCCATATCAAGTAATCGGCATTCCTATTTTACTATTTTTTCTTCACCACACTTTTGCTAAAGATACCTTTAGGCGCCACAATTGGCGAGTCTTTCAACTTGTTTAGAGTGCCTATCATAACGTCAATTTCTTCTCTGATAGCATCGGCCTCCATGTTGTTACGCAATGAATCAACTTGCTCATTGAGCTTTCTATTTTGAGTGCGGTCTATACGGTGAAACTGTTTATCATAAAACAGCTTTAGCAATTCGCTAGCGCTAAACGAATGCTGCTTAAATGGCGTTAACAGCCGTTCGCCATCGTTAGAAAACACAAAGCCGTCCCATTCTTTAGTATCGGGGATTGACCGCAAATGTAAGGCTACGTGCTTATCAACCCAAGTCGGGCAACCAGTTGCAACCCAATTGTTGATTGTGCGGGAAGTAACGCTAAAAAGTTTGGCGGCTTGTAGGGTATCAAGTGATCCATTGTCACGAATGAAGTTAGCCAAAAAGAAACTAAGTGTTTTTGGTGTTATAGCTGTAAATCCATTTCATAAATAGGAGCCTTGATTATTCAAAAGGTTTCTAACAGCGGCAACTATCTAGGTAAAAAGCAAACTAATCAACAGTACGTAAAACGTTTATAAATAGGCGTTATCTATTTGAACAAATGCTAACAAGCAATCAGTCTATGACCTTTGATTTATGAAATACATCTAAATGCGCACAATGTATATTATGTTAAATAGGGTTTGAGATTATATAAGTTCTTGTAGCGGAAGCTGCTACCTACTCTTTGTAAGCATAATCACGAACTCTTTGTTTACATGTACCTTTTATTGCTACTTAAACCGAAATCTACAGCATTTTGACACGCTGCTGTGTTGATTCTGCAGTAGTAAGCCTAGCAAACTTGCAAAGCAGCCACACAGCGCACGCTAGATTTTAGCTCTATCAAACTAAATCAAACGACTCGCTTTAGTTTTACTATCTTTCATTGCCGCTAACGTTAGTTTTGTAAAAGCGCTACTTAACTGTAGTCAGTAACGATGAATTCGAAACAGTTAGCTGCAGCGATTAGTTGATTAGTTGATTAGTTGATTAGTGAGCATTGAATCCGAATGACTGATGATTCACCGAACAGAGCCTGGCCTTTATAAGAATTCGTTTTTAATCTATACATCTGACACTAATCGATGCCGATGCTTGGCTGTGCTGGAATCCTCAATACTGCAAACTAAACATTAAGTCCTAAGCACTAATCACTAAGCATCCAGTATGTACAATAACGTTGGCGTTTAGAAGCTTGACGATTAGACAACCAGCTTAACACTTGTCGTACTTAATACTTAAGTGATGGCGTATTTGTTTGGCAACAGCTTATTGAACCATCCGGCTAATGCCTTCAACGTTTGTTATCCCGTTTAGGCTAGATTTAACGTATAGCTAAGTTTTAACAAACATATTTTTATTTTACCGTTTGGCAGTCCTTAGTGTTTCAATGTGGCGAAATCGACATACTGCTGCATTTTTATATAACTGTGGCTACCAATGTATGACGCAGTGTTCGACGCAGTGTTCGAGAGTTTATTTTTGTACAAGGCATTGTTAAAACAGTCTATTAAGGCTGTGCTTACAGGCCAACGGTTGTTACATCTGGATCGGAGCAATCGATAGCGACAATTTAAACTGACTATTCAACATCGCTAAAAGACTACGTTAATCATATTAATAACTATTGTTTTAAAGCTGAGATTCGCTATGACACATAGGTATTGCCTGGATGAATGTTTGTATTAACGGGCTTTATAAGTGGAGAATTAGAGTTTTTAGGTGGATGCCGATAATGTCACTTATCGGCATTAAGCTATCAGAATTATTTAGCGCTTTGCTTTTATTTAAGCTTAGTTTTACTCAATACCTTGTAGGTTATCTAACGGTTTATTTTGACCGCTTTGATGACGTTCTATCTGTGTGGTGTGCAAATATTGTGATGTGGTATCGATGCTCTCATGTCCAGCATCGGCTTGCACATGAGACAACGGCCTGCCATGAATATTGATGTCATGAGTGATCCCTGTATGCCGTATATTGTGGATGCTCAGTTGCCTCATCTGTGCACCATCTTCGACAAAGCCGTCATTTTCGGCACTTATCGCTGCAAGTACGATGATCTTGTCTACTTCTTCTCGTATCTGGCGGATCCCGAGGTTTGCATTAATACAGCCAACTTCCCTGCCTCGTCCAGCTGCTCTTTGTCTAATAATAAGTGGGTGCTGCTCATTTGATTTCGGGTAATCTACTAGACCTAAATAATGTCTGTACTCCACTAATGCCTCAAGCAATGCATTAGATATAGAAACGGTACGACGCTTACCACCTTTACTTGATGGAATATGAAAACTCCAAATTCCAGTTTGCGGATTACGTTTAAATTGTGCCATTACTGGCGAGTACCCTGCTCTTGCTGCAACCTCGGATACTCTTAGATAACAGCTATAAATTAGTTTAATTAAAAACAAGCTACGTTGATGGGTTTCTGGCTGCTCTTTGGCTAACTTGGTGACAGTTGAAATAACGTAAGACCATTGCAACTCGGTAAAAGCGAGTTGATTGTCACCGTCGTTATCTAGACGATATTTCTTACTTGAAGCAAACCTGCTTTTATTAAGCCACATCTGTGCGGGGTTCTTCTCTACATAATCTTCACTCATTAAATAGGCATAGAAAGAAGACAAAATGGCGATTTTGGTTTTTAAGGCACTTTCACTCAACACATAAGGTTGAATTTTATCTGCAGTCTTCTTACCGCGAAATGGCAACCACTGTGGGTTTGGCGTTCGCAGTGAGCTGCCCTTCTCTGCTCTGAACTGAGCGACATTATAAAAGCCAATAAGGTTTTGTGGCGGAGCTTGACAATATTCTACATATTTTCCAATCTCTTTGCGGCCAACCTTAAGCAGATCTTGCTCTGCAACGTCAAAACACCAATGTAGAAAAGTGGTTAGCTCGCTGCGGTATGCTTTATAGTTATTTTCACTGTACTTTTGTTCTGCTAGCCAGTCACTGGCATGCTCAAATACAACACTGGCGTCTTCAATGCCGCTTAAAGAGAGTTGAGTAATACGTTGATTGACTATTGGATTACCATTTTCAAGGTACTCAATAGCGTCGAAGAGTGGCATTACAATTGGAAGTTGCATTGATGAGTCGCTTGGAATACTAATTAATAGGACTATATTAATCAGTTAGATGATTCTTGAGTAGTGTTGTTCTCTATAAAGGTTATATTTCTTTATTTAGCTGTTAGTGACCTTAATTTTTGATGAACACTGGCTGTTACATTCACTGGCGCATTGCCGGTTGCAACTTATGCGTTTCTCACAACACCAGAGACATAGTTGCCAAACTGTATTTTTTGATTCTGAATCTAGGCACTTAAAGTCAGCTGCACATAAATGTCCTTGCTGGATCAATTGCGCTATCTTTTGTTGTGGGATACTAATGTTAAGGTGTTTGTTACTGGCTTCCATGAGGTTCTCTACCGATATTACATTTACTGTAAAGCCAATATACCTAAATGAGAATAATTATCAATAGCGTTTTGTCGGTTGTGAGAGTTAACCCCTTATTTGACAGTATGTGATTATCTAATGCTGAGTATTGTGGTAAGAAATACTCACCGCATACTACTTTAAAAATTGCTTTTAAGTTTCATTATCGCTGTCGGCTAAAAATTCAAAAATAGTGAATTTCTCGATGCCGTTGACTTCAAAACTTACAACTGCTTGCCAAACCATGTAACCACTGCTGCACGAACCGTAGATTAATGGAGCTTGATAGCTATTTTTGCCTATCTCAGTCAAATTGACTGGGATAATCCCCATAAACATATCTCTACCTTCGATACGGACCTTAACGTTTTCCAACCTTGTAGAACTGGTCAAATTTAGCGTAAGGGGCTTTTCACTTGGGGTATTCCAAGGGGAGATGCTCAAGTCTAAATCAATGTCATTAACCGACTTTGTACATGGGCCAATTTGAAAATTACATAAACTAGGGTCGGCCTTAAAAACGGTTGTTTTTTTGTTAGCATTAGGTTCGCAACCGCTAATCAATAACCCAATTAAACACAGAGATAAAACTCTCAATACTATTGATTTGTGAGTATTTTGCACAATAAATAACCTTTTAACTAACTCTGTTAACATTCTATGGAGTAGCTTGATCTAGATCAACTTTTCTATAGCCCTAATTCCTATCTTTTTTGACATAGCTCAAGTATCATTGCATTGCTTAGCGTTTACTTCATGAAATGCTAGGTTACACATTGACACAGGCAACTTATTCCCTGTAGGGAAGCGCTAATTTGTGTCATTTTGCCGGGTAGAGTTTAACTCTACTCAATAATAAGTATAAGTAATAAGCAGTGGAAGCAATATGATGAACCATTCCCAGCCTCAAGGCGCTGATTACAACTACACTATTGTCCGTCAATTCGCCCTAACAACTGTGTTATGGGGAATTGTTGGAATGTCAGTAGGTGTATTGATCGCAGCCCAGTTAATCTGGCCGCAACTAAACTTTGAAACTCCATGGTTAACGTATAGTCGTCTTCGACCTCTACATACGAACGCCGTGATTTTCGCGTTTGGTACTTCAGCCCTTTTTGCCACATCCTATTATATCGTTCAACGCACCTGTCAAACCAAACTTTTTGCGCCTAAGTTAGCCGCATTTACGTTTTGGGGATGGCAAGCCATTATTCTATCAGCAGCAATAAGTCTGCCTCTTGGTATCACAAGTGGTAAGGAATATGCTGAGTTAGAATGGCCTATTGATATCGCAATTACCATCGTATGGGTTGCGTATGCAGTGGTGTTCTTCGGTACCATCATTAAACGAACAACTTCTCACATTTATGTGGCGAACTGGTTCTTTGGTGCCTTCATTATCACCGTAGCAGTGTTGCACATAGTTAACTCTATGGCAGTTCCGCTAACGCTGACCAAGTCCTACTCACTTTATAGTGGTGCAGTCGACGCAATGGTTCAGTGGTGGTACGGCCATAACGCGGTTGGTTTCCTACTAACAGCGGGCTTCTTGGGTATGATGTACTACTTCGTACCGAAGCAAGCGGGTCGCCCTGTTTATTCATATCGTTTATCTATTGTTCACTTCTGGGCATTGATTGCTTTGTACATCTGGGCTGGTCCTCACCACCTACATTACACAGCACTTCCAGATTGGACTCAATCACTTGGTATGGTGATGTCGCTGATTCTATTCGCTCCTTCATGGGGTGGTATGATTAACGGTATCATGACGTTATCGGGTGCTTGGCACAAACTACGTACAGACCCTATCCTGCGTTTCCTTGTTGTTTCATTGTCTTTCTATGGTATGTCTACCTTTGAAGGCCCTATGATGGCAATTAAGACGGTTAACGCACTATCGCATTACACTGATTGGACTGTTGGTCACGTTCACTCTGGTGCATTGGGTTGGGTTGCTATGGTTTCTATCGGTTCTCTGTATCACTTGATACCTGTTCTGTTTAGCCATGGTCGCATGTACAGCACAAACTTAATTAACGTTCATTTCTGGTTGGCAACAATCGGTACTGTTCTTTATATCGTTTCAATGTGGATCTCTGGTGTAATGCAGGGTCTGATGTGGCGCGCAGTTAACTCTGACGGTACATTGACTTACAGCTTCGTTGAAAGCTTAGAAGCCTCTTACCCATTCTACTTTGTTCGTTTCTTAGGTGGTGTTTTCTTCCTGACAGGTATGTTGATTATGGCATACAACGTGTTCCGTACTGTTAAGGCCCCTAAAGATTCTTTGCCAGCAATTGCTGATGCAAAAGCAGCTTAAGGAGTAGATTCGATGAAATTTAATCATGAGTTAGTTGAGAAAAACATCGGTCTATTAGGGATATTTACAGTTATCGCAATCAGCTTTGGTAGCTTGGTTGAGATCACTCCCCTACTTTTCCAAAAAGACACGACTGAGCCGCTAGAAGGTCAGATCCCTTACACTGCTTTGCAGATTGAAGGTCGTGATATCTATGTTCGTGAAGGTTGTTATAACTGTCACAGCCAGATGATCCGTCCTCTACGTGCAGAAACAGAACGCTACGGACATTACTCTGTTGCGGGTGAGTCTGTATGGGATCACCCATTCCAGTGGGGTTCTAAGCGTACAGGTCCTGATTTGGCTCGTGTTGGTGGTCGTTACAGTGATAAATGGCATGAGGTGCATTTAATTGACCCTCGCGCCGTAGTACCACAGTCAAACATGCCAGGTTTCCCTTGGTTGGCAGACAACAAGCTTACCGGCGAGTTGACTGGCAAGAAAATGGACATCTTACGCAACCTTCATCCTACACATAAGCTGTATACCGATGAAGAGATTGCTGGGGCTAAAGACGCTGTGAAAGATAAGACGGAAATGGAAGCATTGATCGCTTATCTTCAATCACTTGGCCACGCGCTTAAATAAGGAGGCAAATTATGGATTACGGCACATTACGAGGAATTATAACCATCGTAGTAATGGTGACCTTCATCGGTATATTTGCTTGGGCTTACAGCTCGAGTCGCAAAAAGCAATTCGACGATGCAGCTAATCTTGTTTTCTCTGATGAAGAGCAAAGCCCAGTTGCGAATAACTCAGGAGAGCCAAAGTAATGACAAACTTCTGGAGTATATGGATTATCGTACTCTCGTCTGTGGTAATCATTGGTTGTGTTTTTCTACTGCGTGCATGTTCTAAGAACGACACCGGTGTAGAAGAAGGCGAATCAATGGGCCATAGCTTCGACGGTATTGAAGAACTAAACAACCCACTGCCAAAATGGTGGAGTTATATGTTCTACATTACTATCGTATTTGGTGTCATCTATCTTGCACTTTATCCAGGTATGGGTAGCTTTAAAGGCCTATTAGGTTGGACAAGTTCGAACCAAAGCGTTCGTACACTTGAAGAATCTCAGAAAGCTGTTGAAGACGCGTTAAAAGAAGGCCGTTGGGTTCAGTATGACCAAGAAGTCATTCAAGCTGACGAAAAGTTTGGCCCTATCTTTAGAAAGTACGCTGAAACACCATTGGAAGAGTTAGTTAATAACAAAGAAGCACTGAAAGTTGGTGGTCGTTTGTTCTTACAAAACTGTGCAATGTGTCATGGTAGTGATGCTCGTGGTAGTAAAGGCTTCCCTAACCTCACCGATGGTGCTTGGTTATATGGTGGCGAACTAGAAACGATTAAGACATCCATTATGAATGGTCGTCACGGTATGATGCCGCCTAAAGGTGGTCTACCAATCGAAGACAGTGAATTACCTGGTCTAGCTGAATACGTAGTTAAGTTATCAGGCCGTGAACATGACGCTGCACTAGCAGCTCAAGGTCAAGGTTCATTCATGAAGGGCTGTTTTGCTTGTCATGGTATGGACGGTACTGGTAACAAGTTCATGGGCGCACCTAACTTAACTGACAATGCGTGGCTATATGGCGGCAGCCGTGGCGCGATTCAACAGTCGATTAAGAATGGTCGTAGTGGCGTAATGCCAGCATGGAAAGATGTATTAGGTGAAGAGAAAGTTCACGTAATCTCTGCATACGTTTATAGCTTGTCAAACAAGTAGTTACACTAGCGTAACATTAAACGAAATATTAAGGCCTCGTCACTCACGAGGCCTTTTTTTTAAGTGCTAAATCACAGTTTTAACTGTAAAATACCGACTTCAAAAACATCATTCTCTGCAAATAATAGGTGTAAAAAATGTCAACTCCTCAACCCTGGTATAAACAATTCTGGCCTTGGTTTTTAATCATTCTTCCCCTTTGTGCAGTCGTTGCTAGCGTTAACTTGTTATATCTTGCTGTTTCAAATAAAGATTCACTGGTGTCAGAGGATTACTATAAAGAAGGTAAAGGCATTAATATGGACCTTCGAAAAATCAAACATGCTAAGCAGTTAGGGATGAACTATCTACTTGAGTTTGATGATGAATACGTTGAGCTGTCTCAGCAAGGTGGCGAGAACTATCAAGCGGCATTAAGTGTTGGCTTTTTTCATCCAACAATGGCTGAAAAAGACTTTAATGAAATCGTCACTGCAGATGCAAACGGTGTCTACCGTATTGAGATAGACCAGCCAATTTCAGGACCTTGGGAAGTGCGTATCGAAGGCTTTGATCAGACTTGGCGCATTCAGCAGCGCGTAACGTTAGTAGACGACCAGCAATATTGGCTAAACTAACAACGTCATTAAAATAATTCTAACAATTAGTATGAACCCAAATCTATGAGCCAGATCAGTTGCTATCATTGCAGTGAACCCGTACTTACTGGTACGCAGTTTACCACGCAGATCCAAAATGAAGAGCAACCCATGTGTTGTCCGGGTTGCCAAGCTGTATCACAAGCGATTATCGATGCGGGTTTAACTAACTATTATAAGTTTCGTACCGAACCAGGTAGTAAGCAAACCGCGTTAGTACCAGAAGAATTGGCCAGTGTTAGTGCTTATGACCTGCCTGAAGTACAACAGGACTTTATTCAACATCGAGATGACCTCAATGAGGTGTCTCTAACTATTGATGACATTACTTGCGCCGCTTGCGCTTGGCTGATTGAACATCAAGTTAAAAAGCTCAGTGGCGTAGTTAGTGTACAAGTTAATTCTACCACTCAGCGAGCACTCATTGCATGGCAAGCTGAGCAGGTTAAGTTGAGTGAAATACTCAATAAAATTGGCGCTATTGGCTATCAAGCAGCGCCTTTCCAAGTCGATGAGCAAGAAACAAAGAGCAAAAAAGACAGTAGAAAATTTTTAGTCCGTCTCGGGTTAGCAGGCTTTGCGACCATGCAAGTGATGATGTTTGCCCTCGCCCTCTACTCTGGTTACTTTACCGATTTAGATACCGAATATAGAGATTATTTCCGTTGGGTTAGCATGCTTTTTGCCGCCCCAGTTGTGTTTTACTCCGCACAACCCTTCTACTTTAGCGCCATAAGGTCCTTGCTTATGGGGCGCTTGAATATGGACGTCTCAGTCAGCATCGCGATATGTGGCGCTTATATCGCCAGTTGTATTGAAACCATTAATGGCACGGGAGAGGTCTATTTCGAATCTGTTTCAATGTTTACTTTCTTTTTATTACTGGGGCGCTTCTTTGAACAAAATGCACGCCAAAAAGCCTCAGTCAGCTCGAGTAACTTACATAAACTGGTGCCGTTAACCGCCCATTTAAAAACTGAAAACAGTATCGAAGAAGTCCCGGCTAAAAGACTCATCATTGGCGATGCTATTCTAGTGAAGCCCGGTGATGTTATAGCTGCAGACGGCATTATTATTGAAGGGAAATCTTCAATAAACGAAGCGATGTTAACTGGTGAACAGATGCCGGTGGCAAAGGCTGCTGAATCACAAGTGTTTGCTGGCACTATCAATATAGAACAACCCATTACAGTGAAAGTCACCGCATTGGGGCAAGATCAACTTGTCGCGGAGATAATAAGGCTGCAAGAGATCGCTTCAAATAGTAAACCCAAAATTGCTCTTTATGCTGATAGATTTTCTAATTACTTCACTGCTGCAATTTTATTGATAGCAACAGCCACTTATATATTTTGGTATTTTTATTCCCCAGAAGATGCTTTTTGGGTAACACTCTCGGTGTTAGTTGCAACCTGCCCTTGTGCTTTGGCACTAGCAACCCCAACCGCAGTTACATGCGGTACAGCAATTTTAACTAAACTTGGGATTATTACCCGCAAAGCAGGCGTTTTTGAAAAGCTCCCTAAGCTTAACCATATCGTTTTTGATAAAACTGGCACACTCACCTTAGGCTCATTATCGATAACTGATGTGCAGATGATAAAGACAGCGAAAAACAATGTTTCTGAAGAGAAAGTGATGCAATATGCGGCAGCGCTTGAAGCAAGTTCATTACACCCTATCGCCCGAGCTTTTCAACCGTATTTAAACCAAACAATTAAAGTGTTAGATAAAAAAAGCTTTGTTGGAAACGGCCTGCAAGGTGTTATTGATGGTCATTTAGTAAAAATCGGCAGCCAGTCATTTATCAATGGCAGCAATGAAGCAGAAAAAGAGGTCATTGTTTGGTTAAGCATTGATGATGTTGTTCAAGCGAAAATAACACTTGCAGATGAAATTAGGCCCGATACTGCGCAAGCCGTTACCGCGCTTAAAGCGTTAGGCTGTAATATTAGTATCGCAAGTGGTGATAACTCAGGCGAAGTAGCAGCCCTAGCAAAACGACTGGGGATTGAAAACTGGCATAATGGTCTGTTGCCTGAAGACAAACTGGCGCTGATTCAGAAACTACAACAAAACCAACAAGTGGCAATGTTCGGTGACGGTATTAACGATGCTCCGGTACTTGCAGGTGCCAACCTGTCAGTGGCAATGGGAAGCGGCGCAGCTATCAGTAAAAACAGTGCTGATATCATACTGCTTGGTGATAACCTTTCACGTTTCTCTGATGCGGTTAAAGTCGCTAAGAAAACTGGACTCATCATCAAACAGAATTTGTTCTGGGCGCTGGCTTATAACCTGTTTATAATTCCCCTTGCTGTTAGTGGCCATGTTGCTCCTTATATCGCTGCTATTGGTATGTCTGCCAGTTCACTCATTGTCGTAAGCAATAGCTTAAGACTACTCAAGGTACGTGTATGAGCATTATTTATGTCTTGATCCCCATCGCCATGTTGTTTGTGCTCGTCGCAGTTGGCATTTTCTTTTGGGCCGTTCGCTCAGATCAATTTGATGACTTAGAAAAGCAAAGTGTCTCTATTTTGTTTGAAGATGATAACACCCAAGGTGACTCCGCAAAGTCATCAGAAAAGCCGACAATAACGCCCCCTAAAGATAACGGGAATAACACACCGAGTGAATGATTACAGTCTAGTCGGTGCGTTTCTTGTCGGAATCATGGGAGCTGGCCATTGCATTGGTATGTGTGGCGGCCTGGTTGGCGCATTGTCGGCAAACATTCCGCAAAAAAATGGCAGCAATACTCTCGTAGATCAACTTGGATACCTTTTTAGCTATAACAGTGGTCGAATCATCAGCTATGCCGCGGCTGGTGCGCTTGTTGGTCTCAGCACCAATGCTTTAGGCTTGCTTTTTAACGTTGACCTATACTTATTAGTATTAAGAATTTTTGCCGGAATAATGATGATTATTACCGGACTTTACATCGCACAAATTTGGTCTGGAGTTGTCCAAATAGAACGATTGGGTAAAGGCCTTTGGAAATTAGTTTCCCCTTTAGCTAATCGCTTTATACCCATTAAAAGTAAACCACATGCTTTTATAGCCGGCGGATTGTGGGGTTGGTTGCCATGTGGATTAGTCTACAGCATGCTAACCTGGGCAGTCGCAGCGGGTAATGCGCTAGACGGCGCGTTAATTATGGCTGCATTTGGTTTAGGTACACTTCCAGCACTGCTTAGCGCAGGTGTTGCTGCAAGTACATTTAGTCGTTGGGTTCAAAAAAGTGCTGTAAAAAAAGTAAGTGGAATGCTGCTTATCGGCTTTGGATTACAAACCTTATATGTGGCTATTGGGCAGCTAAACTAGCCCCAATTATTAAATTAGTTTAACATAGCAAGTGAATACAGAACTGAGATAGATAATGAGCGTAGATAACAACAAAAATCGTCGTCAAATGGCATCAGGCTGTGCGATTCATTGTCATGATTGCAGCATGGGTACCTTGTGTATTCCTTTCACGCTGAATGCTAATGAATTAGATCAATTAGACGAAATAATTGAACGTAAAAAACCTATTCAAAAAGGCGAGGCAATTTTTAAGTCTGGTGACCAGCTTAAATCCCTTTTTGCCATCCGCTCTGGCACTATCAAAAGCTATACCATCACTGAACAAGGCGATGAACAGATTACCGGTTTTCACTTAGCCGGTGACGTAATAGGATTTGACGGAATTCATTCACAATTCCATCAAAGCTTTGCACAAGCTTTAGAAACTTCGATGGTTTGCGAAATCCCCTACACAACACTTGATGACCTAACCGGCAAAATGCCAAAACTAAGACAGCAAGTGATGCGTTTGATGAGTAACGAGATCCAAAGCGATCAAGAGATGATTCTGCTGTTAAGTAAGAAAAATGCTGAAGAAAGATTGGCGGCATTTATTAGTAACCTTGCAAAGCGTTTTGGCAGCCGCGGCTTCTCACCAAGAGAGTTTCGTTTAACCATGACTCGTGGTGATATCGGTAATTATCTCGGCCTTACTGTTGAAACCATCAGTCGTTTATTAGGCCGCTTTCAAAAAGCCGAACTGATTGAAGTTAAAGGTAAATACATTACTATTCTCGATATTGATGCTTTGAGTAATTTAGCAGGAAATAGTAATATTGCTCGTTAATGAGTATCGACTAATCAGTTGATCTAAAACAATGAATAACCATCGATTTGGTGCAAGATGGTAATACAACATTAGATAAGGATAAAGTTATGATGGACTATCAAAAACTCCTTGTTGTGGTTGACCCAACCACAGATAAACAAGCTGCATTAGCACGTGCTGTTAAGCTCGCTTCTGCAAACAATGCGAGTATTACCGTCTTTTTATCTATCTTCGATTTCTCTTATGAAATGACTTCAATCTTGTCCGGGCAAGAACGCGAAGCAATGCGCGAAGGCGTGGTAGCCCAACGTAAAGCTTGGTTAGATGACATCGTTGAGCCCTTTAAGACTGATAAGGTTACAATAGAAACTGAAGTTGTCTGGCATAACCGTCCTTTTGAGAGCATCATTCAACATGCTATTAGCGGTCAATATGATGTAATCGTTAAAGGGACTCATGAGCACGATAAACTCAAATCAGTGATATTTACACCTACCGATTGGCATCTTTTAAGAAAAGCACCCGTTCCAGTACTGCTCGTCAAAGAACATGACTGGCCCGTTGCCGGAAAAATAGTTTGTGCGATTAATGTAAGCTCTGAAGATGAAACAAATCAATCTCTAAACGTCAAAATAATTAAGCATGCTAAAAAGCTAGCTGAACAATTTGATGCACAGGTCCACCTCGTCAATGGTTACCCTGGCACGCCGGTCAACCTTGCGATTGAGTTACCAGACTTTGATTCACACTCCTACAGTGAAACTATTCGTAATCAACATGAAGAGCGTATTACCTACCTTGCTAATGCTTATGATATTTCTTCAGATTTTTGCCATGTGCGAGAAGGTTTACCTGAAGATGTTATTCCTGAACTGGCTGAAAAGCTCGACGCGGAACTGGTTATTCTAGGTACTGTGGGTAGAACAGGAATTTCAGCGGCTTTAATTGGTAATACAGCCGAACATGTCATCGATAGTATCAATTGCGATCTACTCGCCGTAAAACCAGACGGCTATAAATCTCCGCTAGATGACGCATAACCGCTAATAGGCTTTACCCAGAGCTGATTAGCTGGAATAATACGCGCCCTGAACATTTGTGTACTAGGCGCGTTTTTTTATGTCCCAAGAATTAACAGCAGAACAGATCTCTCGAAGCAATAAACTACAGAAGCGTTTGCGCTCTGAAGTTGGCAAAGCAATTGGCGATTACAACATGATCGAAGAAGGCGATCGTGTCATGTGCTGCTTATCAGGTGGCAAAGACAGTTACGCTATGCTCGATATTCTGGTTAATCTTCAGCAACGTGCTCCAATTAAATTTGAGATAGTTGCGGTTAATCTTGACCAAAAGCAACCAGGGTTCCCTGAAGAGATCTTACCAGCTTATCTTGATACGCTCGGCGTGGCATACCATATCTTAGAAAAAGATACCTACTCAATCGTAAAAGATAAAATCCCTGAAGGTAAGACGACCTGCTCATTATGCTCACGCTTACGTCGTGGCACGTTATATGGCTTCGCTCAAAAAATTGGCGCAACAAAAATTGCCCTTGGTCACCATAGAGATGACATCATTGAAACCATGTTTTTGAACATGTTCTTTGCCGGTAAAATGAAAGCAATGCCGCCAAAGCTATTATCTGACGATGGTGCCAACATGGTCATACGCCCTCTTGCCTATAGTCGTGAGAAAGATATTGCAGAATATGCTGAATTAAAGCAGTTCCCTATTATCCCTTGCAACCTGTGTGGCTCACAGGAAAACCTTAAACGAGCAGCGGTTAAAGAGATGTTAGTCCAGTGGGATAGAGATTTCCCTGGCCGTATAGAGACAATATTTACAGCGATGCAAAATACTGCGCCTTCTCAAGGTGTTGATAGAGATAAATTTGATTTCTTGGCCTTAGAGCGAAATGCAGATGCACCTTTAAAAGGTGATGTAGCAGAATCCGACCTACCAGCTTTTGATTTTGTTGACGTTGCTAACAACGGCCACATCGATTTAGATAAAGCCGCCCGCATCGATGTAGTTAGTACTTATAGCCCCAACAGCTAATCAAATTTTCTCAATTAAAAAGCCCTCTATTAAGAGTAATGCCGATCATTT